>JBEKPC010000017.1:0-49121 GCA_049521155.1 Bryobacteraceae bacterium | reverse complement strand
CGCTCTTCTTATTGGGAGCGGGAAATCTTCTCTCGATCCATCAGGCGAGAGCCGTGAATCCATCGACGTCGTTCCAGCGCCGGCCTGCGGGACGGATGCAAGCAATGCTGCTGGTGATTTACCCCGTCGCGTCGATTCCAGCCGGCTTGGCGTATCTCACACGATGGGCGACGGGCAGCGAACTGGCATTTTTCTGCGTTCTTGCATTCGACGCAGTGGTGGCAATGATTGTATACCGCATCGCGCTTCAATCCGCGGTGGATGCGGCGGAGCGTTTGAAGGAGTCGATGATCACAGCGCTATCGGCGGGCGACGGTCCGGTCGCTGGCTAGGCTCTTTCTCTGTTTAAACCCAGCGCGCGGATTCGTTTATGGAGATTCGTTCGCTCCATGCCCAGCGCGCGGGCCGCGCTCGAAACATTCCATTTGGCTTCATCGAGCGCGCGCAGAATGTGTTCCCGTTCGGCGGATTCCTTAGCTTCCCGCAAATTTCCCTTTGGCGCGGCTGAGCCGCGGGACAGACGGATCTCTATGGGGATCGATTCGGCGGTTAAGACGTCGCTCTTTGTCAGGATCGCCATGCGCTCTACCGTATTGCGCAATTCGCGGATGTTGCCCGGCCAGTGATGATCTTCCAGCGTCTCGATTACTTCCGGATCCAGGGATTTCGATTTGAAATTATTGCGCGCGCAAAATTCGGCTAGGAAATATTCGGCCAGGGAGCCAATATCTTCACGGCGTTCGCGAAGGGCGGGCACGCGCACCGGGACTACGCAAAGCCGATAGTACAGATCTTCGCGGAATTTTTGTTGCGTGACCATTTCCTGAAGATCGCGATTCGTCGCTGAAATGACGCGCACCGACACTTTGATGGCCTGCTCGCCGCCGACGCGGTGGAACTCACCTTCCTGCAAGACTCGCAGCAGTTTGGCTTGCGATGCCGCGTGCAGGTCGCCGACTTCGTCTAAGAAAAGTGTTCCGCCGTCGGCTAATTCGAACTTGCCGCGCCGCGCCGCTGTCGCTCCCGTGAAGGCGCCTTTTTCGTGGCCGAATAACTCGCTCTCAATCAGCTCCGTGGGAATCGCCGCGCAGTTAACTTTCACGAAAGGGCCGTTCGAGAAGGGGCTCTCGGCGTGGAGATGCGCCGCCAGCAGCTCCTTTCCCGTGCCGGATTCGCCGCTGAGCAGCACTCTGGCATCGCTGCGCGCGGCCATGGTGGCCTGTTCCAGCACGCGTTCGAAGGCGGGACAGGAGCCGATCATGCGGGGGGAGCCGGCGATCTCCCGCAGGAGACGGTTTTCCTCGCGCAGCTTCGATTGATCGAGCGCGTGTTTTAAAGAGAGCAGGACTTTATCGCGGCTGAGCGGCTTCTCCAGGAAATCGAAAGCTCCGGCCCGCACCGCTTCCACGGCGTCGGCGATGGTGCCGTGGCCGCTGATCATGAGAAGGGGAGCTTCGACATCGTTGGCGCGGAGCCAACGGACCAGGTCGATGCCGCTGCCATCGGGGAGCCGAACGTCAATCAGGTACGCATCCGGGCGATGGGGATGGGCGCGCGCTTCGCCAACGGAGAGGCAGACGGTCACGGCATAGCCTTCGCGCTCCAGAATCAGCTTCAGGGAGCGGCCGATGTTTTCTTCATCATCGACGATTAGAATTCGTCTTTGCGGCATAATTTTGTCATTGGGGGTGCGTAGCAAGAATTACGCGGAACGCTGCGCCTCCTAATTCTCCGTCCAGCGTTTGCAGGTCGCCGCCGCAGAGTAACGCGCTACGGCGGGCGATGGAAAGGCCCAGGCCCATGCCTCCTTTTTTGAAAGAGATGGTGGGTTCAAATAAACTTGATCGCGCCTGCATGCTCAGGCCAGGGCCGGAATCGTGCACTTCGATATTCAGTTTTGATCCGGTTAGCGAGGTGCGCGCCAGCACGACTCCACCGGGTCTGGCGGCCTCAGCGGCGTTTTCCAGCAGATTGGTCAGCACGCCTTTGATCAGGTCAGGATCGGCCACCGCTGTCGGCTTGCCGGGGGCCAGGGTGATGTTGTAGGTGACTTCCGGATGGGAGGATTTGAGAAAGGAAACGCGTTCTTCGAGCATCGCGTTGACGTCGAACTCGCAGGGTTCGACGGGAGGCTCGGCGGCGAATTGGGTGAACGCCCGGACTCGCTTTTCCAGTGTTTGGACTTCATCGGCGACGATTTGCGAGGCTTGTTCCAGGAACGCTCCGTCCTGGTTAGGTCCGCGGCTGATGATTTCCTCCATAGTGAGGCGGATCGGCGTCAGCGAATTTTTTACTTCATGCGCCATCTTGCGCGCCAATGCCTGCCAGCTTGCCAGGCGCGTGACGTGAATCAGATGTTCGCGCGCTTGCTGAAGCTGATCCGCCATATGATTGAAGGCGGCCACTGCGGCGCCGATCTCGTCGGCTCCCGTCTCGTCCACGCGGGCGTCCAAATCGCCGGCGGCGACGCGGCCTAACGCTTGCGTCAGACGGCGCACCGGGCGGCTGATGCGCGCGGCGAGAAAAATCAGGGCGGCCAAGGCGGCCAGCCACAACGCCGCGGCGACCACCAGCAGCGCGGTCGAAAATCCGCGGCGCAAGTCACGCGTCGCCGAACGCTCAAACGTGGCGCGCGCTGCGGCGTACTGTCTCGCCAGCTTGTCCATGGCGATTCCCATGGGATGCGAATAGACCAGCACCTCATTCTTCCCGCGCACATAGTAATCCAGGCGGTCGCCCTCGTTACCGGCCAGTTCGGACCACTCTGTTTTTCCGCTGTCCCAAAAGGCCTGCGCTTCTTGCGGCGTCAAATGCCTCGGCGCGATCCTGCCTTCCGCCGCGTCGCGTTTCAGGAGTTCCTCCGATTCCTTAAAGAGCTCGCGTCCGGTTTTTTGCAGAGACTGGGAGACTTCGTCGAGCTCGATCAGCGGGGCAAGTTTGAGGCTGCGTTCCAGCAGGGCAAGAGAGGTCCATAGCGTCAGGCCGAGAGGCAGCATGGTGGCCAGGACGAAGACGAAAATCAGTCGTGTGCGCAGGCGGTTCATTGTGCAGGCTGAGGCTCGCGCCAGCGGGTGCTCACTAGCTGCCTCTGCGGCTGCCGCGTTTTACTTCTTCGAACGTCAGAGGACCGTTCTCCAGCATCCAGTGCGGCTGGGTTGAGGCCGGAGGGCGGCTGAACAATTCGATCAATCCGTTCAGGTTGATGCCCGATTCGCTGATGCGGTCCGGGCCGAGGGGGTTGGAAATTTTGGTGTCGGGCGGTACGCGAATTTCCACCCGGGTCCACAATTTTTCGGCATCGTCGAGACCGGACGGATCCATATGCATTTGCTTCCAACACCACGCTTCGGCGTCCGCCACATCCAGATGGGTCACCTGAATCCTCGGCGACTGCGTTTTTACCACCGAAAATTGCTCTCCCCACACATCGTAGCTAAAAAGGAATCGTTCGGCGAGTTGTTTGAACAGATGGTTCTTCGCGCCGGAGTAAAGTGAAATTTTGAAATCGAATGGCACCTGCGCGCCGTGTTGCAGCCGCTCCAATGGCTGGCCGGCAAGAAAATGGAGATGCGGGGCGGAGAACTCGATCAGATTATTATGCCAGCGAAGAGCGAGATCCTCCGCCAACATCGCGAGGCCGAAGCCCGAGACAAACGCCGCCACCAACCACCACGTCTTGATGGTCCGCACGAGCATCCTTTTAAAAGTTTAAACCCGCATAGAAGACCGGTTCGACGCGCCCGGAGCGGACGGGAAAGGCGACTGCCAATTGGAAGCCGTCGGCTTTGAACCCAGTGCCGACGGATTGTCGTTGCTGGCGTTCCTGTGGCGTGTCCCAAATTGCGCCGGTGTCGTAGAAGACCTGCAACCAGTGAAAACTATAGTCGATCGATCCAGTCACGATATGCGATCCTCCTAAAGGGTCCAGGTCGAACTTGTTCCAGCCGCGCAAAACAGTGGCGTTGCCGGCAACGAATTTCTCGAACAGCGGCGCGTCTCCGTTGATGGCTCCCGCCATGAACCCCACCTCGACCGTATTATGATCGTGCCGGAAGCGGTAGCGCGCTTGTCCCATCTGACGTGTGAAATCGTTATCGGTCTCGAAAGCGCGGATTCCGGCCCGCAGGGAGTAACTGGAGTTAAGTTCCTGCTCGTCGGCGTCTTTGTCCGAACCCCAACGCTGGTGGTACCGCAGGGTGCTGACCACCGCGTTGGACGATTCGGTATTCGCACCTGGCTGCTCCGGCCGGAAGTGCGAAAAGCTGGTCCCGAAGTCGAGTTCAAGAGGCGCTGCGATGACAAGCGTCGCCTCCGGGGCAAAGACCTGACGGGAACGATAAATGCCGGCCTCGTCGTTCGTGGCGACGAGCGTGGCCTGATTCCATTGGTCGTGAAAACTGTCGAATTCGAAATGGAAGCGCAGCCGGTCCGTGCCCAGATGCTTCCGCTCATAGCGGGCTTTGATGCCGGCGAAACGCTCGATCATGGAATCGTTGTCGCTGATCACGCCGAAGGTGAAGGTGTTCCCGTGAACGGTGGCGGAGCCGGAGCCTTCGGCGTTCCACCCGAGCTTGGAATCATAAAGAAACTTCGCGACGTTGAGTTCGACCGGCTGCTCATGCGCCGGCGGTACGTCAAAGTTCACGACCACGTGATCGGGCACGGTGCCTTTGCCGACGTTCACGGAGACGGCGGGCACGCGCAACTCCTTTTTGATGCGGTCGGCCAGGCGATCGAGGGCGGGATAGTCGAGCTTGGAGCCGACCATCTTATCGACCTCCTTGCGCAACGCGTTGCTGATGCGCCAGTTCTTCTGGCCGGAGACCTGCACGCTCTCGACGGTGTATTTCGAGTTGACGTTGAGTTCCTGAAGCGCCTTCTCGTCGTCGCTGCGATCGTTAACGTCGCAGCCGGCTAGCGGTATCGCGCAGAGGATGGCCGCAAGCAACAGCTTGTTCATAGTGCGGTTCTCAGACGCACGCCATATGCCACTGAATTACCTTGTATTTACAATAAGTTGGCGTGTGCTCAGGTGTGCACAGGGCGCACAGGTGGGCTTTCACAGGTGAATCGTGATACCGTCGAAGGATGAATGCCGCTACGGTTCTCGATGAACTTCTGGATCCGTTGACCCGTTGTCTCGACGCAGAGTCAGCGCAGCGCCTGGTCGCCTTGCGCATTCCATCCCCGGTACAGGAAACAATCGAGAGCCTTGCCGAACGCGCCAACGAAGGACTGCTCAGCGATGAAGAGCGCGGAGCATATGACGCCCTGATCAACGCGGCGGACTTTGTCTCAATTCTACAATTGAAGGTGCGTAGTCAGATTTTGGCCCGTTAACTCGATCCTCTCAGCCGTCGGGCCGCGGCTGCGGCATTTTCGAATTCATGTTCAATCCGGGGGCTGCGCAATTCGTCCCGCAGGCCTTCAAGCTTGGCGATGAACACTCCCAAGGCAGCGTCGATATTGGTGGCATTTGTGTCAAAAATATCGCGCCAGATCTCGTAGGGACTTAAGGCGAGCCTGGTTAAATCCATCGCCGCCGGACCTGCTACGCGAAAGGCCTCGGGCTCGGTTCCGATCGATGCGGCGAGCGCGGTCGAGATCAGTTGCGGGAGGTGCGAGGTTAGCGCGACCAGACGATCGTGTTCCTCCGCCGGCATGATGACGACCCGGGCTCCAAAGCTTGCGATGAGCTCTTCCAATTGAGAGCATTCCGACGTCAGGATGTAAGGGCGGGCGCGGAATAAAGTTGCTTCGGCTGCCGCCGCGCCGCGGGCTTCCTTACCAGCCATCGGGTGGCCGCCGACGAATTGTCCACGCGCAATTTTTTCCGTTGCGCGGCAGCAGATGGCGCTTTTGGTGCTGCCCGCGTCGGTAATCAGCGTGCCCGGCTTTACGGATTGATCGATCTCATCGAGCACCGAAAGAATTCCTTCTATGGGGCGCGCCAGGTAGATGAGATCAGCGCGCGCCGCGGCGTCCGCTAACGGCAGAGCTTCGTCGATGATGCCGCGGCCCAGCGCTTCGCGCGCGGCGTCGGGAGAACTAACGCCGATGATTTTTCCGGTGAATCCCGCCGCGCGCAATGCGAGCCCGAAAGATCCACCGATTAATCCGACGCCGACGATGGCGACCGTTTTCACGCGGTTCTGCCAACCGCCGTTGCGATCGCGCGAACCTGTTGCATCATCTCCGCGAACTGGCCGGGAGTCAACGTTTGCGCGCCGTCGCTGGCGGCTTTGTCTGGATCCGGATGCACTTCGACGAGGAGGCCGTCGGCGCCCGCGGCCACTGCTGCGCGGGCCATTGGGATGACCATATCGCGACGGCCGGTGCCGTGCGAAGGGTCGCCGACGATGGGCAGATGCGACAATTTTTTCACCACCGGAATCGCGGCGATGTCCATGGTGTTGCGCGTGTAGGTCTCGAAGGTGCGGATGCCGCGTTCGCACAGAATCACGTCGTAGTTTCCGCCACTCATGACGTATTCGGCGGCCAGCAGCAGCTCTTCGATGGTTGCGGCGATGCCTCGTTTCAACAGCACTGGCTTGCGCGTTTTGCCGATCTCGCGCAGCAGATTGAAATTCTGCATGTTGCGCGCGCCAATCTGCAAAATGTCGGAATACTGGGTCAACAGGGCGATTTGCGTCTGGTCCATCACTTCGCTGACGACCAGCAGTTCGCGGCGGTCGGCCGCGGAGCGCATGATTTTCAGGCCTTCTTCGCCCATTCCCTGAAAACTGTAGGGCGAAGAACGAGGCTTGAACGCGCCGCCGCGCATTACTTGAGCACCGGCATTGGTGACGATATCGGCTACCGTTTCAATCTGCTCGCGGCTCTCGACGCTGCACGGGCCGGCCATGGTGACCACGTGCGGACCGCCGATTTCGACCTTGCCGATCTTGATGATCGTTCCTTGCGGCTTAAAATTTTTACTGACCAGTTTATAAGGGGAAACGATGCGATGACATTCCTTCACTCCTTCCATCGCTTCAAAATCCGCCGGCTCGAAATCCTCCACGGGGCCCACGCCTCCCAGTACCGTGTGCGTGACCCCGGTGGAACGGTGGACGGTGAATCCCATGCTCACCAGGCGGTCGATCACGGCCTGAATCGTGAGGTCGGTCGCCCCCTGCTGCATTACGACTAACATTCTTTCTCTCCCTGTCTCTGTTGGCGCCGCATCCGTTGGAGCGTGCGCATTTCGTCGATGATCCGTTCGAAAATACTTTTTACCGCGTCGCTGGTGAGCGGCCCCTGGTTATGATCCGTCACGTTGCGGAAGACGTCTTCTTCGCGTTTCGGCTCATAAACCGGCATCGCCAGCGATTCCTTGGCCCGCCCGATTTCTTCCACCGCGCGCGTGCGCTGATTGAGCAATTCGAGTAACTTTACATCGATCGCGTCGATCGTTTTCCTGGACTCCGCGAGCGCACGCAACGCTTCTTCTCTGGTCATTGGTCCATTCCATCGCGCAGTGACCGGGCGAATTTTTCCAGCCCTTCTTCGCCGGCATTTTGTTCAATCAGCCGCACGATCGCGCTGCCGACGACGACTCCATCGGCAATCTTTGCTACTGCTCCAGCTTGCGCCGGCGTGGAAATTCCGAAGCCGGCTGCGAGCGGTAAATTGCTGATAGCGCGGGTGGAATCTATCAACGGTTGAAGCGAATCCGAAAGCTCCGCACGCTCTCCGGTGACGCCGGTGCGCGAGACCAAATAGATAAAACCGCTGGAATATTTCGCGACCAGTTTCAAACGCTCGGGCGTTGAAGTGGGCGCGGCCAGAAATACGGTGTCGAGGCCGGCTGCGCGCATAGCGTTTACATACACTTCGGCTTCTTCGACGCTGACATCGGTGAGGAGGCAGCCGTCGATGCCGGCGGCTTTCGCGTCGCGGGCGAGATTTTCTAATCCGTAGCGCAAAACGGGATTTACATAGGTGAATAATAAGAGCGGAATATGGCTCTTTAAACGCACTTGCGATGCGATTTCCAGCACTTTATGGACGTTTAAGCCGGCTTTAAGCGCCCGATCCGAGCCTCTTTGGATGACCGGACCGTCGGCGATGGGGTCGGAGAAGGGAACACCCAGTTCGATTAAATCCGCGCCTCCGCGTTCGAGCGCGGCGATGAATCCGGGGGTCGCATCGGCCGACGGATCGCCCGCCGTCAGATAGGCGACGAGGGCCGCCTTTCCTTCGCTCTTGCGGCGATTAAATAACTGCTGGATTCGGGTCGTCATCTAATTCAGGTAGGTTCTCCCGGTAAATATCGGTATCTTTGTCGCCGCGGCCGGAAAGATTCACGATGAACAATTTCCCCGGTTCCCGCGGCGCGCGCTCGATGGCTTCGGCGACTGCATGGGCGGATTCGAGCGCGGGAATAATTCCTTCGGTACGGGCCAGTCTCTGCGCAGCGGCGAGCGCTTTGGCGTCGCTGCACGACGTATATTCGGCGCGATGACTGTCGTGCAGCCAGGCGTGCTCGGGGCCGACCAACGCGTAATCGAGACCGGCGGAAATGGAATGGGTCAGCGAGACTTGGCCATCGTCGTCCTGCAAAAGATAGCTGTACGCGCCTTGCAGCGCGCCGGGCGAGCCGCCGGAAAATCTTGCGGCGTGATCGCCGAGTTTCTCACTACGGCCGCCGGCTTCGACGCCGATCAGCTTTACAGTTTCGTCGCCGATGAACGAGTGGAACATGCCGATCGCGTTCGAGCCTCCACCGACGCAGGCGAAAATCGAATCCGGCAAGCGGCCTTCGCGCTTCAAAATTTCGGCGCGTGTTTCCTCGCCGATCACGCGATGAAAATCGCGCACCATCACGGGATAAGGATGCGGGCCCAGGGCCGACCCAAGCAGGTAGTAGGTGGAGTGAACGTTGGTGACCCAATCGCGAAGAGCTTCGCTGACGGCGTCTTTTAATGTCCGGCTGCCATTAGTTACGGAGACGACTTTCGCGCCCAGCAGGCGCATGCGGAACACGTTCAACCGCTGGCGGCGCATGTCCTCTTCGCCCATATAGACGATGCATTCGAGGCCGAACAGAGCGCAGACGGTGGCGCTCGCGACCCCGTGCTGACCGGCTCCCGTCTCGGCGATAATGCGCTTCTTGCCCATCTTTCGCGCGAGCAATGCCTGGCCAAGACAGTTATTTATTTTGTGCGCGCCGGTGTGCAGCAGATCTTCACGTTTGATGTAAATCTTCGCGCCGCCGAGTTGCTCGGTCAGACGTTTGGCGTAGTAGAGCGGCGTGGGGCGTCCGGCGAAGTTGGTGAGCAGATCGTTGAGTTCGGCTTGAAACGCCGGATCGTCGCGGGCTTCGAGGTAGGCTTGCTCCAGCTCTTCAAGAGGGGTCATGAGGACCTCGGGCACGAAGCGTCCGCCGTAGGGGCCGAAGTGTCCGGTTGCGTCTGGTTGCGAAGTGATCATTTTGCTTCCTGTGCGGCTTTGACGAAGGCGCGGATTTTTTGGTGGTCTTTGATTCCGGGTGCGGATTCGAGTTTTGAACTGGCGTCGACGCCCCAGGGCTTGGCGATGCGGATGGCGTCGGCGACGTTCGATGCGTCGAGTCCGCCGGCGACGATTACTTTGTGATTAAGGTCTCGAGCGACGGCCCAGTTGAAGGAAATGCCATTGGCTGGGCCGTCGAGAAGAATGGCTTCCGCGCCATCGGTGGCAACGCTGGCGGCGGGTCGAAACGCTTTCCATACTCGCGTGTTTTCGGGGATGGCGTCGCCGTAGATCTGCGCTACGTCGAGCTTGGCCGCGCGCATCACGGACTCAATGGCGGCGGGAGATTCGTCGACGAAGACACCGACTTTCAAGGTCGCGAGGCCTTCGGCGAGCGCGGCGGCGGCTTCTGGCGTTACGTAGCGCGGGCTTTTCGGGTAGAAAATAAATCCGAGCGCGGAGGCGCCGGCTTCAACCGCCGCTTGCGCGTCTTCGCGGCGAGTGATGCCACATACCTTGATCATCATGACCGCAGCTCCCGCAGCGCGGCGGCTGGGTCGGGCGACTTCATCAGATGTTCGCCGACTAAAAATGCGTGGAAGCCCGCGCCGGCCAGCAACTTGATATCGGCGGAAGAATGAATGCCGCTCTCACTCACCTTGATGATGCTGCCGGGAATGTTTTCAGCCAGCCGCAATGATGTTTCCAGGGTCACTTCAAAGGTATGGAGATTGCGATTGTTCACGCCAACGATTTCGGCGCCCGAGGCCAGAGCGCGATCCAGCTCCGGCTGATCGTGCACTTCGACCAGCGCGTCCATATCGTACAGTGCGGCTAGCTCACGGAACCGGCGCAGGTCCGATTGATCGAGGAGCGCGGCGATCAATAGAATCGCGTCGGCTCCATGCGCGGCGGCCTCGATGACTTGAACTTCGTCAATGGTGAAATCTTTTCTTAAGACAGGAAGCGCCATCGCGGCGCGCGCGACGAGAAGATCGTCCCAGGATCCTTTGAAGAATTCGCGATCGGTGAGGACGCTGAGCGTCGCCGCTCCGCCCGAAGCATAGAGGCGCGCGATGGCGGCGGGATCGAAATCGGCGGACAAAACGCCTTTGCTGGGCGACGCTTTCTTGATCTCCGCAATGATGGCCGGTTGGGATGAGGTTAGCGCGGCTCGGAAATTCCGAACGTCCTTGCGATTGGCCGCAGCCCGCTCCCATTCGGCGCGCCGCTCGAAAATGTTTCGCAGCTCAGTGCGCTTATGGTCGACAATGCGAGCGAGGATGTCCGGAACAACAACAGCCATGTCGGGGAAACTTCATGGTAGCATCACGCGCAGCCGAATCCCACTGGCCGGGTCGATCGAGTGGGTGCACGAACCGCCATGCAGCATCGCGATCCTTTGCGCGCAATCGAGGCTCAAGGCAGATCCCGGAGGCAGCGCGAGAATCGAACGGTAGCCCGGCGCGGAGGTCGATACCTCCAACACCACCATATTGGCAGCGGTTGTTCGTACGGTCATGGGATGCGCGGTCGTGGCCAGTTGCCGGAACAGCCCGAAAATATTCTCGATCAGGGCGCGACCGAGGCCGGGATCGAGATGCACTAAGGGGAGATCGGGCGCCGGTCCGAAGTTCATCGGCGGATCCATCGCGGGGGAGCGGGTGGTGATGGTCTGCGTGATCAGGTCTTCCAGATCGATGGCCTGGGGTGCGGGCGGCTGTGAACTCGAAAGCACCAAGCCGTTCGAGAGGATCCAGTTCGATTGCTCCACCAACTGCTGGACGCGCGAGAGCTGCTCGCGATGGTTTTCATCTTCGGGTAGCACCAATGACAGGTAATAAGCGATGGATTCGATGGCGCTCAGCGGCTGCCGGATTTCGTGTGCGATGGAATTTAGCACGTTTTCTTGGGAAAACTCGGACGTGGGTTCCGTCATCAGTGCAGGAGTCATATGAAATTAACCGTTTTGTTATATCGCGCGCGAAGGTCGGCGTCAAGGAGGGGCTGCCCGCGGCGATTAAGAAACCGCTCCCTGTGGTCACGGCTCGGTTTAAGCGAGCTTGGCGCGGATGCGGTCGCTGAGCGCCTTGCCGTCGACGCGCTTACCGGCGAGTTTCGCCTGCGCGGCCTTCATCACGACGCCCATTTGTTTGAGCGACGTGATGCCGGATTCGGCCATGGCGGCTGCGATCGCGGCGTCCATTTCTTCTGAGGTGGGCGCAGAGGGCATGTAGGCTGCGATCAGCTTCTGCTCGGCGTCTTCCTTGTCGGCAAGCTCCGGACGATTGCCTTTGCGGAACATGTCCGAGGCTTCCTTGCGCTGTTTAATGAGGGTGTTCAGAATTTGCAGCTCGGTCGCTTCGTCGAGTGGCTTCATGGAATCGATCTCATGTTTCTTGAGCGCGGTCTTAATCATGCGGAGCGCGTCGAGGCGCGCTTCCTCCCGGCCCTTCATGGCGGCGGTCATGTCTTTTTGAATTTGGTCGAGCAAGGGCATGTCTGATCTCCAGTTTAGCGCTCCCATTCGTCGCGGCTACGAGTCGCTGCGCTTTTGTTTCTCGTGCAGCCTCTTGGCGTAAAATAGCGGGCCTGCTCCGCAAATGATTTCGCAGATCATTTCAAACAGCACAAAAGGCGCTGGCATCGCTCCTGGGTTGCCGCCGGCATATTGGAGGGCCGCAAGCGCTAGACTTGCGCAGCCGAAAGCGGCGAGGGTTCGGATTTTGGCTTTAGGGCTCATACCACGACTTGACACCGCTCCCTGTGGTCATGGCTCGGTTAAGATTATTCGAGAATTATGTCAGATGTGGGTGGTCGCGGGATGAGAGACGCAGGGTTCGCAGAGAGGGTATTCTGAAAGTTCATCGTGCATATCAAGAAGACACGCCTGCTGACTCCCGGTCCGACGCCGATTTATCCGAAGGCGCTGCACGCGATGCTGGGCGCGGGTATGCACCATCGCACGCAGGATTTCCGCAATGTGTTCCTGGCCGTGCTGGCCGACCTCAAACAGGTAATGGGCACTGCAAATGACGTCCTGGTGCTGGTCGCTTCGGGAACGGGCGCGATGGAAGCGTCGGTGACGAATTGTTTTTCGGCGGGCGATCGCGTGATCGTTTGCACGGCGGGAAAGTTCGGCGAGCGATGGGTGGAAATGACGCGAGCTTACGGGCTCGACGTAATCGTGCTCGAAGCTCCCTATGGAAAAGCTGTGAGCGCGGAAGCGTTGGAGAAAGCGCTGACCCCCGATGTAAAAGGCGTATTCGTGCAGGCTTCTGAAACTTCGACCGGCGCGGTGCACGATGTTCGCGCGATGGGCGAGGCGGTTCAGAAGACCGGCGCGATTTTTGTGGTCGATGCGATTACCGGACTGGGTACGATGCCGCTCTATATCGATTCCTGGGGGCTCGATATCGTCATCGGAGGATCGCAAAAAGCGTTCATGGTGCCGCCCGGGCTGGCGTTTCTATCGATCAGTCCCAAGGCCTGGGCGCACATGGAAAGGGCGAAGCTGCCGCGCTATTACTTCGATCTGAAGCGCGAAAAGAAATATGCGGCGAGCGGCGAATCGGCTTGGACCGCGTCCACCGCGTTGATGCTGGCGCTGAACGAAGCGCTGCAATATATCAAGAGCATCGGGATGGCCACGCTGATCGACAATGCGGAGCAGCTTGCCCGCGCCACGCGGGAAGCTTGTCATGCTTTGGGTCTGGAATTATTCGCGGCGGAGAATCCCAGTGCATCGGTGACGGCGGTGAAGGCGCCGGACGGGCTCGATTCGGGCGTCGTTGTGAAGGAATTCCGGCAGCGCTTCGGCGCCATCATCGCCAATGGGCAGGGTGAGATGAAGGGCCGCATATTCCGGATAGCACATCTCGGATATTTCGATGTCGCGGATCTGTTCGCGGTCATTGCGGAGCTCGAACTGATCCTCTACGCAAATGGGATTCCGGTGACGTTAGGCGCCGGTGTCGCGGCAGTGCAGCGGGTTTATGCCGAGATCGCCATCACAGATAAGACGACAGATAAGATAACCGGGAAGGAACTTGCAAACGTCTAAATATCGAATGAACATTCTGGTCGCCGAATCGATTCCGGACGCGGGCCTGGAGCTGCTGCGGCCCCAACCCGGCTGGAATGTGATCCTTTCGAATCCCGCAGAATTCGGGCAGCATCTGGCCGAAGCCGACGCGCTGATCGTTCGCAACACGATTAAGGTGGACGCTGCGCTGCTGGCCGGCGCTCCGCACTTGAAAGTGGTGGGGAAGGCCGGCGTGGGCGCGGAGAATATCGACGTGGAGGCGGCCACGGCGGCGGGCGTCCTGGTGATGAACACGCCGGGCGGCAACGCTGTCTCAGTGGCGGAACACACGCTGGGGCTGATGCTGGCGATGGCGCGCTCGATTCCGCAGGCGTGCGCTTCGACCAAGAGCGGCCACTGGGGCCGGGTGAAATACGTCGGCACGGAGCTGCGCGGTAAAACGCTGGGCGTGGTCGGACTGGGCAGTATCGGCCAGGAAGTGGTGCGGCGGGCGCGGGCGTTCGATATGAAGATCATCGCCAACGATCCGTACGTCAATTCGCAGAGCGCGGCCGATCTGGGGACTACGCTGAAGCCTTTGAGCGAGCTGTTCGCGCAGAGCGACTACATTACTCTGCACGTCGCGCTGACGCTCGAAACATTCGGCCTGCTGAACGCCGCGGCGTTCCAGAAAATGAAGAAAGGCGTGCGCATCGTCAACTGCGCGCGCGGCGAATTGATCGATGGGGAGGCGCTGCGGAAGGCAATCGAATCAGGCAAGGTTTACGGCGCCGCGCTGGACGTATTTCAGACGGAGCCGCCCGATTCCGGCGAGCCTTTGCTCAAGCTGGATCAGGTGATCGCGACCCCCCACATCGGCGGAGCCACCGAGGAGGCCGAGGAAACAGTGGGTGTCCGCATCGCGGAACAACTGGTGCAGTATCTGCGCCAGGGCGTCGCGACCCATGCACTGAACGTTCCGGCGATGACCACGGAGCAATATCGCACGGTGGGTCCATACGCGGCGCTGGCCGAACGGCTGGGGACGTTCGCCGCTTACGTCGCTACCGGAAATCCGCGCATGGTGCGGCTTATTTATCACGGCAACATTTCCGATCAGAACACGCACCTGATTCGCAACGCGGGACTGGCCGGAGTGTTAAGCCGCTCCCTGCACCGGAAAGCGAATGTGGTGAATGCGCTGCAAATCGCCACGGAGCGCGGCCTGGGCTATGCCGAGCGGCATGACAAACGCGTGGGTCACGCCGATTCCGTCAAGCTGGAGCTCGAAACGGATGAAGGCACTACGCAGGTGGAAGGAGCGCTGGTGCTCGACCGGCCTCGTCTGCTCTCGGTGGGCGGGATCCGCTGCGAGGCTCCTCTGACTGGACATTTAATGTATCTGCGCAATGCGGATGTGCCGGGCGTGATCGGTTATGTCGGGTCTGTGACGGGCCGGAATAATATCAACATCGCGAACTTCTCGCTCGGCAGGCAGCAGGCGCCGTCAGAAGAAGGCGGAGTGCTCGAAGCGATCGCCGTTGTGAAGACGGATGAGCCGGTCAGCCAGGCAGTGCTCGATCAGTTACTCGAAAACAAAGCGATTACCGTGGCGCGATCGGTCGAATTTCGCGATTAACAGCCTAAAGACCATCGCTCGGCTTTGCCATCTGTAGGTGTTCGCTTGCGGGACTCCGATTGTCTCTATTGACCGCTTTTGGAATTCGCTGTAAACTTGTTGAAAGTCTTGAAATGACAGAAGCCTCCGCGCGGTGGGTTGTTGTTGGGGAAAGGATCCGCACGGAGGCTGACTGCTTTACATATTAAGACGGACGCAAACGCGTCTGGTTATGTTCCTAGAGAATTATTTCAAGCTTGCCTGCAATAAAAATTCCGCTGCCACATCAGCCGGCTTCTTATGATCGAGGTCGACTTCCGCATCTAGCTTGCGCAGCGCATCGTTCGTAATCTTGCCTGATAGTTCAGCGAGCGCGGGCTGAATCTGCGGATCGTTGAGCAGCAAATCGCCTCGCACCAGCAGGCATGTTTGATAAACCGGAAAGACTTTCTTATCGTCACGCAACACTTTCCAGTCGTTGTGGCGAGCCAGCGGACCGTCGGTCGCGTTACCCACCAGCATCGTTATTTCGCCCGATTCGAAGGCAGCGTATAACGCGGCGGGATCGAAAACCTTTGGCGAGGCGTCCATCGGCAAATGATATTGATGGAGACTGGCCAGGCCATCGCTACGCTCATTAAAATCGCGGGTGATCCCGAGTTCCCAGGCCGTTTTGGCGTGCTCGGCGTCGCCCAATGTTTCAATTGTCTGATCTTTGCTAATCACGGCCCAGGAATTATTGATCCCGAGAGGATCCAGCACCTCAATCTGAGCCATCCGGCGCAGCTCGTTGCGGACGCGCTCCAGTGCACTGGCCGCGTCGTAGGACGGAGACTCTTTCAGGATGCCAGTCTGCACCGTTCCCGTCTCTTCCGGATAGAGACCGATCTCGCCATTCACCAGCGCCTGATACACCAGCGCCGTATTGCCCAGGTTCAGGCTCCGCCCGATCTTGCGCCCCAGCCGGTGCTCCAGATGCTGCGCCACGATCTCGCCCAGCACCACTTGAGCCGTTGCGCTCTTCGATCCCACCACAATCGCTTTCTTTTGCCCGCCACAGCTCGAAACCAGCAGGACTGCGGTCAGCACCGCTATAGAACTTTTTCGATTCATCCGCGATTTAGGATACCGCGAAGCTCTGCTATTCTGTAGGACTAACATTCTTGAGATGTCCTTTCAGATCCGTCCGCTTAAAGAATTCCTGGTCCGGCCCGCGTTGCCCGCCGCTCTCCAGCGCATGTCCGAAATCGCATTGAATCTTCACTGGAGCTGGAACCACTCTCTGCGCTCGCTGTTCCGCCGCCTGGACCCCGTCATTTGGAAAGCATCGAATCACAACCCGATCGTCATGTTGGGCCGTGTTTCGCAAGCCACGCTCGAACGCGCCGCGGCGGACCCGCGGTACCTGGCGCTCTATCGCCGCGCCTGCGACACGCACGATGCGTATCTGGCGGCCGTTTCCCCGCAGCCCTCGGGCATGCTGATCGCCTACTTTTCGATGGAGTACGGATTGCTCGATTGCATGCCGATTTACTCCGGCGGCCTGGGCGTCCTTTCGGGCGATCATCTGAAGGCGTCGAGCGACGCCAATCTGCCCCTCACCGGCGTCGGTCTGCTCTATCAGAATGGGTACTTCAGCCAATCGATCGATCCCGATGGGTGGCAGAAGGAGCGTACCCCGGTTAACGACTTTTATTCGCTGCCGGTCAGTCCGGTCCAGCGCGCCGATGGCAGCGAAATGCTAGTCAGCGTGCTGCTCTCCGGCGCAGAGGTGTTTTTGAAGGTCTGGCGCATCGACGTCGGCCGGGTGAAACTCTATCTGCTCGATAGCAATATCCCGCAGAATCAGAGCCCGATCCATCGGCTGATCACCGCCCAGCTTTACGGCGGCGATCTGCACAACCGCATGCGGCAGGAGATTGTGCTCGGCATCGGCGGATTGCGCGCGCTCGAAGAACTGGGCCTTCACCCCACCGTCTATCACATGAATGAAGGTCATTCGGCATTTCTCGCGATCGAGCGGATTCGCCGCCTGATGGCCGGTCAGCAGATGACCTTTGAGGAGGCTCTGGACGCCTCTCGCACCAACAACGTCTTTACCACGCACACTTCCGTACCCGCCGGCATCGACTTATTCAACTCCGGCGTCATGTACGAGTATTTTCAGGACTATTGCCGCGATTCCGGCATCTCCTTCGACCAGCTTCTGGCGCTGGGGCGCAGCAATCCGGGCGATGCGCAGGAGTCGTTTTCGATGGCCATCGCCGCATTTAAGACTTCGGCCTATCGAAACGCGGTCAGCCGCATCCATCGTCACGTCTCGCAGCAGATGTGGCAGAATTTATGGCCGAATCTGCCGGTGTGGGAAGTCCCGATTACGTCCGTCACCAATGGCGTGCACCTGCCCACCTGGATCAACGGCGACCTGGCCGGCATTTACGATCAGTCGCTCCAGCCGGATTGGCGCGAGGGCCATTCCGAACCCTCCGTATGGGATCAGATCGCTGAGATTCCCGAGGCCGAGCTTTGGGAAGCGCATCGCCGCCGCAAGCGCCGGTTGATTGCCTACGTTCGGGACCGCGCCGCCGTTCGCGCCACCGAGCGCAGCGCTCCCGCTTCTGAGGTCAGGCGGCTACAGGAAGTGCTGGACCCCGATGCCCTGACCATCGGCTTCGCCCGCCGCTTCGCCACCTATAAACGCGCCACGCTGCTGTTCCGCGATCTCGCGCGCTTGAAAAAAATCCTCACCAATGCGCGCATGCCGGTGCAGGTCGTGATTGCCGGCAAGGCCCATCCGCTCGATCTTCCCGGGAAGACGCTGATCCGCGAAATTGTTCAGTTTTCGAAGGATCCCGACCTTTCGACACGCGTGGTGTTTGTCGAAGACTACGGCCTGCAAGTGGCTCGGGAGCTGGTGCAGGGTGTCGACGTATGGCTCAACAATCCGCGCCGCGGCGAGGAAGCCAGCGGCACCAGCGGCATGAAGGCCGGCATCAATGGCACGCTCAACTTGAGCATTCTCGACGGCTGGTTCGACGAAGCGGCGGAGGAATCCGGCGGCTGGGTCATCGGCGACCGCGACCCCTACTCCGTTGATCGCGACGATGCCCACGCCGCCGGCATCTACTCCGTGCTCGAAAACGAAATCGTCCCCATGTTTTATGAAGGCCGGGAGCAGGGCGTACCGGTCGAATGGATGCGTCGCGTCAAACAGTCTTTGAAGTCGGTCAGCGCGAACTTCAATTGCCAGCGCATGGTGATGGAATATGCGACACAATTATACGAGCCCGCGCATCTAGGCTATGAACGTGTTTGCCGCGATCGTTTCGCCTACTCCCGCGAGCATGTCCGCTGGCATCGCATGGTTGCCGAAAAGTGGTCCGCCGTGAAGTTCGTCGATATCGGAATCGGCGGTGAGACGGTCTCCGCCGGCAGCTCCGTGCCAATGCGCGCCAGCCTGGACCTGGCGGGCCTGACGCCGCAGGACGTTCGCGTCGAAGCGGTGGTGGGCCGGGTCGCCGCCAACGGCGAATTGGAGGAAACACAGGTCCTGACGCTCAGTCCGACAGGTCAACAGGAAGCACTATTTATGTTTGGGCGCGATTTCGCCCCGTTCACCACTGGCCGATTGGGATACGCTTTGCGCGTCAGCCCCAATCATTGTGACGATCCGTTAAACCGGCCCTGCAATGCGCTGCTGAAGTGGGCCGGCGAATCCTAAAGAATTGTGAAGGGAATGCCGATATTCTTGTTTAAAGTAAGATTTCGCTGGATTCTTACTGAAATCCGTGGTACATAGTGGTTTAGGCTTTTTGAGCGGGTTCCAACTTCCCACGTTTCCAGCCGGTTGGTTCCGCGGTCTTCCCGAACGAAAGAAACAATTCCGAATTTCTATCCCAGCAGTGTTGTATACCTTCTCATCAAAGGAGTGAGCCATCCACCTTTTTTAAGGCAAATGTAATCTATGGAAGGCGAACGCAAGTACCGTCAAAACGGCTATCAGGACTCGACTAGCCGCGATTTTTCAACCAATAGAGGCGAGCGGCGCGACGAGCGCCCCAAGCCCCAGGGTCCACGCCCGCCCATCGATATCACCGGCCCGCGGCTTCCGCGCATGGTGCAGTCGGTGACCGCGGCACGATGCTTTAATTGCTCCCAGACGCTTCTTCCCGATATCGACTTTAAAGGTAAATGTCCGAAGTGCGGCGCGGCTCTGCACTGCTGCAAGCAGTGCTCGTATTTTGAGCCCTCCACCCGCTTCCAATGCCTGAAACCGGTGCCGGTGCGGATCGCGGTCAAGGACCAGGGTAACGAATGCACGCTGTTCAAGCCGCGTTTTACCGTGGCTCGCGACGCCGTCCATCCACCTGCTTCGAACGGCTACGGACATTCGAACGGAAACTCCGTTCCGCTGCCGAACGCGGCAGTTCCGCGGAATGCCAGCGATGCGCGGGCGGCGTTCGACAGCCTGTTTAAAAAGATCGAATAAGGGCCACGCTGCCGTAGAGGACGCTGTCGTCCCCCAGCCCCGCCGGAACCACGTCCAGCCGCGCCCGGGACCATCCCGTCACCTGCCGCCGCAGTTCTGCGTGTAATGGTACGAACAGCGCGTCGCCGGCTTTCGCGATTCCTCCGCCGATCACAATGCGCGCCGGATTCAGCATCATCACCGCCGCCTTCAGCCCCTGCGCCAGATCCACCACGTAGCGGCGCACGAATGCCTCATCCTGCATCAGTTCTTTCGCGCTCCTGCCATAATCGCGCTCCAGCCACATCCCGCAGCACAGCCGCTCAAAGCACCCGTGCGACCCGCATAGACATTCCGGCCCACCCGGCTGCAGCGTAATGTGTCCCAGTTCGCCCGCATAAGAATCCGCCCCCCGATACACGGTCGAATCATTAAGGACGATGCCTCCGCCGATCCCCGTCGAAAGCGTCATATAGAACAGCGGCCGCGCCCCGCGCCCCGCCCCGTAAATCGCCTCCCCTAGCGCGCCCACATTCGCATCGTTATCCATCACGACGGGCACGTGAAAAAGGTCCTTGATCCTTTTCACAAGGTCAAAATCCCGCCAGCCCCCGACATGTGTGGAAAGGACAACTTTCTGCGACGCGAAGTCCACCGGCCCGCCAAATCCGATTCCGCAACAATCGAACTTCCAAGCCGGCGCGATCGCTTCGATCTGCGCCATCATCCATTCCGGGCCACCTTCGCGATCGGTCGCCCGCGATTCCCGGCGGACCATCCGCTCATCCTCAAATAGAGCCACCGTGAACTTGGTCCCGCCGATATCGATCGCCAGCGTGTTCATTGCGCGGCCAATATTTCCTCCGGCGAAGCCGTCCCCGTGCCCTTCTTCATGATCGTGATCGACGCCACCAGGTTCCCGAATCGCGCCGCCTCCAATCCCGACCCTGTCACCGCCAGAGTCATCGCCGCGCCCGCCGAAAAGCTGTCGCCCGCGCCGCAGATATCCACCGGAGTTTCAATCGCGCGCCCCGCCACCATCGTCGCTCCCCGCTCATCGAGCACCTGCGCGCCATCAATCCCGTGCGTAACAATCAGCAGTCGCGCGCGAGTGTGCGCGCGCAGCGCGGGAAAGTCCACCCGCCCCAGCGCTCTCATCGACGCTGCTTCCGCCTCCTCGCGATTCGGCTTCAGAATCACTCCTCGAAAATGTTCCGGCCGCACCCGCGAATCCACCCACACGATCTTTTTCTCCGCGATCGCCGTCAGCGTCTCGCGTACCCGCGCCGTCACAATGCCGCCCACCGCCGTCTCCGCCTGATCGGAAACAATCACCACATCGAAATTCCCGGCTACATTGCTCAACGAACCCACGATCCGCGATTCCAGCGCTCCGGAGATCTCCCGTGTATGGATAAAATCGACCCGCGGCAAATCCTCTTCCCCCGTCGCGTTATTAATTAACTTGGTGTATGTGAACGTCGGCACTTCTGAGGACCGGATCAGCAGGTCCGTGGCGATCCCTCTCGCTTCGAGGGTCCGGGAAAGCTCCCATCCGAATCCATCGTCGCCCACCACGCCCAGCACCGCCACGCGCCCCGCTCCCAGCGCCGCCAGATTATTCGCGATCGTCCCGCCCGCCCCCGCCGTCACCTCCGTCGACACCACGCCGATCCGAGGCAATCCGGTCTCCCTTGAAGGCAGCCCCTCCCGAGGATCATACCTGCACCACCGGTCGAGACACACATCTCCCGCCACCAAAACTCTCAACCCCCGAAATGTCCGCAAAATCTCGCTTATATTCATTTTGGCAACTGGCTACTGGCTACTGGCTCCTTCAGCGACCGCCATAAGGCGGGCACCGTCCCTCTGTGCTCCCCGCAAAAGTAAAAACTCTCGCCGCCATCCTTCACCGTGCGCACCAGAATCGTCTTGTGCGGACGGAAATAATATCCGGGATCGGACTTCGGCAGCTCACTCCGAAAATCGCCATGAATTGGCGCCACATCGAACACCGACGTCGTGAATTTCGTGATGCTGCGCCCTTCCTGATGCGCGACATTTCGCGCCATCGCCAAAGCCTTCAGATAAACTTCAGGCCCCATGATCGCCGAGCCGAAATTCAGCAGCACGCCGCCTTCCAGCTTCTCCACCGCGCGCGCAAAAATCAGAAAATCGCGATAACTCGCCGCGCCCACCGCTCCTCCATCGCAGTTCGGATGCTCGTGCAGAATATCGTAGCCGATCCCGACATGCACCGTCACCGGCACCGCCAATCGATACGCCGCCGCGAACACGCTCCAGTCGCGATAAGGATAATCGCTCTCCGCGATCCTGCGCCCGACGTTCTCTCCCAGCCCATATCCTTCGCGCGCCGCCTCGACAATCCAATCGTTCAGCTCGCCCGTTTCGCGCCACAATCCGAACTCCCCGCTGCGCACATAGCGAGCCACGCTCTCCGTCGTCGCACCGATGCGAGCCAGTTCGTAATCGTGAATCGCCGCCGCGCCGTTCACCGCGATGTGCGAAATAAATCCGCGCTCCATCAGGTCGATCAGATGCCGGTTCACGCCGGACCGCAACACGTGCGCTCCCATGCAAACCAGCCGCGCCGCGCCCGTCTCCTTGGCCGCTCTCAGCCTGCGCGCGATCTCCGGCAAATCAACATGCTCGAACGCCGGAGTCTCGTCCTCCAGCCTTAGCCAGTGCCCGATCTCTAAATCGTTTTTCCGCTCGCCCAGCGCCTTAATCTCCAGCCGCCCGCGATCGAACGTTTCATACTTGGACATTCTTCCTTCTTACCGAACCCTGACCGTCAGGGAGGGGATAGACGCGCGATCAGTTCGAGCCGGAGCCAAACAGCGCTCCCATCAACTCCGCATGACACAGGTAATTCGGCACAATGTAATCGGCGCCCACGCCAATCAGCCTCTGCCGTTTCCAATCGTCGACCACCATGCATTCCGGCTCCGTCGACGCCACTCCCACCGCCACGCCGCCCACCAGCTTTACCTCTTCAATCTCCACGTACCCGTCGCCGAACCCGATAATCTCTTCGCCGCGAACGTCCGCGCCAGCCAGAATTCGCTGCACTAAAATCTTTTTGGAAAAACTTTTATAGTCGTCCAGAGCGCCGTACACGCCGCCGTCGAAATACTTCGCCACGTCGATCAGCCGCGCCTCTTCTTTCATGTACACTTCATCGGTCCCGCTGGCTAGATACATCTTCAGCCCGCGCTCCTTCAGACTTTCGAGCAGCGCCCGCGTGCCCGGAACCATGTACTTTTCGGGCGAAACATGACCGCTTTTCAACTCCTCCACCCGGCCTCGGATGCGCTCCCACAATAAGTCGAGATACATCTTCTTATATTCCAGAGGATCCAGCGCCTTGCCTCCGCGTTTCTCGACCTGGACGGCAAACTCGATCATTTGATAGATCGTCTCCTTGCCGGTCAGCCGCCACACGAAGTCCTCCACCACCGCCTTCAGCTCCGCGTCCGTCTCGCCCGTCTTGAGGCCGGCCAGAATCTCGACCATCATCGGGACCATCACATCCATCCATCCGGAGCGCACCAGCGACAGCGTGCCGTCGAAATCGAAAAGCGCCACCTTGGCGTTCGCCGCCGACGCTTCCCGGCGAATTTGTTCTATTGTCATAGCCAGTATTCCCATTTTCCCGCCGCGATCACGTACGCGCTCAGGATGAAATTTGTCACCGCGTGCGCCAGAATCAAATCTCCCAGACTCCTTGTGCGCACCATCCACCAGTTATAAATGATTCCCGCGGCCAGACCGACGTCCCAGAAAGGGCCGTGCTCTGACGCGAACAGCACCGCTACCACCCAGAAGGAAAACGCCGTGTATTTCCCGAGCGGGATTTTCTTAAAATCGTTATCGATCAGCCAGCGCATCAGCCACGCGCGCCAGAACAGCTCTTCGACAATCGGCACGATTACCACAGCGCGAATCATGCGCAGCCCCAGCACCGGCCAGCTCAACGGCGCCGATGTCGAGAGGGACGACGAAGCGTGGCCCGTCACCGCATTGTCGAACAGCCGGAAATGGCGGTAGCCAGGAATCAGCAGATCGGGTGCAACCCACACCACAAACACCCCGGCTCCAATGGCGAGCGTAAGCGCCAGGTGCCGCACCCGCAGATCGATCACCGGACGCGCAATGAACCACAGCACCGCCGTCATCACCGTCACGCGCAGAATCTGATCGGCAAGATCGGGTAGCGGTATCACCGAATGGAGCGCCAGCAACCCCATGAACACCGCAAACGGAGCGATGTAAGGGAACGACGGAGATTGTCTCAGTTCATCGCCCCTTCGTGTTTGTGAGGCGGCGCCATGCGCTGCCGTCGGGACTTAAATTTCATCAGCGGCTATATCTTTTGCAGCAAGTCCCGAATCTTCGTCGCGTCGTCCTTCGATGGTTTGTCGGAAAGCGCCGTCTCGAATTCCTTTTTCGCCAGCGGTTTATCGCCTTTTTGCAGCAGCGCCATCCCGTAGTGATAGTGGAACGTCGGATTCGCCGGATACTTGTCGGTAAGGTCCTTATACAGGCGCACTGCGTCCTCGCTCAGGTTCTTCTTGATGTAAATCCACCCCAGCGTGTCACTTACCTCCGCCGAGTTTGGCATCTTCTGCCGCGCTCTTTGGGACATCGTTAATGCCTGATCCAGATCCACTCCCTCTTGCGCCTTGATGTACGCCAGATTGTTCAACGCCACCGGATGATCGGGCTGGATTTTCAGGATCTGCTCGTAAATCGGCTTCGCCTGTTCGGCCTTCCCCGTGCCATCCAGAATCAGCCCCAACTGCGTCAGGCACATCGTATCTGCCGGAGCCGCCTGGCTGCACCGCCGGAACGTGTCGACCGCCATGTTCAGATCGCCTTTGCGCCGCTCCGTTTCCGCCATTTGGAACAACAGATCAGGAGACCGCGGATCCTGCGTCAACAGCGTCTGATAGATCCCGATCGCCTCGTCATAGCGCTCCGCTTGCACGTAAAACTTCGCCAGCACCAGCTTCAAATCCCTGCGCTGCGGCTCGGCGTCGACCGCCTTTTGCGTTTCCTTGATCGCGTCGCCGATCCGATGCTGCTCCACCATCGATTGCGTCATCGCCGCCAGGCCCCGCGCATCCTTCGGATTCGCTTTGTAGATTTCGGTGAAAATCTGCTCGGACTTCTTGTAGTCTTTTTCCTCGAACGCCAGTGCTCCCACCTGGAACCGGGCCTCCGCGTTCTGCGGATACGCCTTCGTAATCAGGTCCAGCTCCTGCCGCGCCTTTTCCTTATCGCCTATTCCCAGCAGCGCGCTCGAGCGGATCAGATGCGCCCGCAAATTGTTCTTATCGAAGGTCAGGATGCCATCCGCCTCTTTCAGCGCTTTCGCCGGGTCGTTCTTCGCCATGTAAATCCGCGCCAGCAATTCCCGAGCCTGCACGTAATCGGTGCGAATCTTGATCGCCTCTTCCAGTTGCAGCCGCGCCGGTTCCAGCTCTCCTTTGGCGATCAGCGCCCGCGCCAGATTGTAGTGGTACAAATGATTCTGCGGAGACTTTGTCACTAAGGCTTGGAAATCGTTCGCCGCCAGGTTGATCTGGTCGCGATTCCCCGTCGTCAGCATCAGCGCCGCCCGCATTGCGATCGCGTCGTTGTCCTTAGGATTTTCTTTCAGAATCGTAGCCAGCAAATCGTTCGCCTGCTGACTCTTTCCCGTGATCGCGAACAACTCCACCAGCTTCTTCTGATAGACCAGCTTGTCTTTTGGATGCGCCTTCATCCCCTCTTCAAACTGCGTCCGCGCGTCATCGGCATCCTTCAACTGTAGGAAGTAGAAATCTCCCGCCAGAAGATGCCCTTCTGGAAACGCTTTGTCGTCGGCCAGCTTCTGGATCGTAGCGGCCATCTCGGTCTTTTTGCCGGTGAAGAAATAGTGCGACGCCAGTTGCACCAGGTATCGCGATTGCGTCGGATTATTCGCCACCTTCAGCTTCAGAATGTCTTCGGCGGCGGCCACATTGTTCTGCCGCGCATACTGCACATAGAGCAAATCGTAAATCGGCGAATATGTTTTTTCCCGCTCGATTAAAGCCCGCGCCAGTTTCTCCGCCTCCGGAAATTGCTTGTTCAAGACCAGCGCCTGAAAATACACCAGCACCAGATCGGTCTGGTTCGGCTTCACCTGGTTGGCTTTCGAGAACTCCGCCACCGCTCCCGCCGGATCCTTGCTCAGCAGCGCGATTTGCCCCTTCAGCCGGTGCCCGTCGAACGAATCCGGATTCTGCGCCAGCAGCTTGTCCGATAAGTCCTTCACCTCGCCCAGCAGTTGCGGCGCCTGCGTCGGATTCTGCGTGGACGCCAGTAAATACAGGTCCGCCAGCTTCGTCGCGGCATCTGAATTCTGCGGCTGCAACTCCACCGCCCGCCGCAGCCCTCGCATCGCGTCGCCGTAATTGCCCAGCTTCAGCTCCGTTAGCGCCAGCCGGTAATACGCCTCCCCGAAGCGCATGTCCTTCTGAATCGCTCGCTTGTACATAATCGCCGCTTCCCGGTATTTGGCTTTGGCGAAAAATTTATTGGCATTGTCCAATTGCCGTTGCGCCTGGACCTTAGGATCGCGGTTACACGAAGCCAGCACCAGGAGCAATAGAGGTAGAAATTTCAGGACTTTACAGCTTTTCATAACCACTCCACTTCACCACAAACGAGTATTTGTTGCAATGGCCCGCCAGGAGCCTGTACCCAGTACTCAGGAGCCAGAATACCTCTTTCACCTGATTCTGGCTACTGGCTGCTCGTTACGTGTTGCTGGCTACTGGCTCCTTCCTTAAACAGCACCTCCACCACATTGCGAACATACTGCTCATCGGAAAGCTGCTCCACCACCTCCGCCGGATACTCCACCACCCCACGGAAATATCCCGCCATCTCCCCAAACAGCGCCAACCGGGCCTGCGGCTCAATTTCGCCTCTCCGCAGCAGCGCCTCCAGCGCAATCGCACCCAACTCCGGCGAAATCTTGTGCCGCAGCCGAGCCGCCAGATGCCTCGTCTCCGCCAGCGTATTAAACTTCCCGCCCAATATCCGATCCAGATCCGGACGCGACAACCTCGGCGCCCGCGTCACCACCGTCCCCGCCGCCAGATCCCCCAATCGCTGCCGGTGCCGATTCACCAGGCACGCCATCCCGCCTACTAAATACAGCGCCGGCAGCGCGTCCACGAATCGCATCAGATTGCGCACGATTACCTGGCTCGGCTCCAGCCTCAGCCCGCCCGCATCGACGACCCTCAGTCGCAGCAGCCGCTTGCCCACCGTCTGCCCCCTCCACAACCACTCCGCCAGCGCCATATACACCAGCGAAATCACGAAATACGCCAGTACCTTAATCGCCTCTGAAAAATCCGCCCCCAAAAATCCCAGCGGTGCCAGAATCTGTTCCGCCACTTGCGCGATCGTCATCACCACCGCCAGATCCACCACCAGCGCCAGCATCCTGCTCACCGGACCCGCCAAAGGCAGCGCAAACTCGATCCCTTCCGGCGTCCGGATCGTCAACGATTGCGTCCCGCTGTTTCTCATGCTCGCCGCCCCGCAAAAGCTAAATAAAAGGTCAGCAGCGCCGCCTCCACCAGCCCGAACGCGATCTTCGTCCCGTAGGAAATCACCGGCTCGTGATACTGCGAGAGGAACGATTCGACAATGCCCGCCCACACCAGCATCATCGCCGCCCCACCCGCCAGCGTCACCACGTCTCCCGAAATCCTCCGCAACCGCTCCGCCCGCGAAATCCTGCTCCCCCACCCGATCAGCGCATAGGCGATCACGAACCCCGCCTGCCCTCCCACTAAAATCGCTGGAATCTCGATCACCCCATGCGGCAGCAGCCATCCCATCAGGAACACCCCCTGCCCGCCGTGAATGTAGTCGAACGCCACCGCCCCCAAGATCACGCCGTTATAAAACAGCATGACCAAGGTGCCGAACCCGAACGTCATCCCCAACGCGAGCGTCGTCAGCGCGACCTGCGTATTGTGCGTCATTAGCTCCGCCGAAAACCGATCCTTCTGCCCCGCCATGTGCCGGCCCTGATCCGCCAGTTCCTTCGCCACACGCTCTCCAGGCGAACTCTGTAGCCCCTCAAACGGCATGATGACGCTCTTCGCCTCCGGATCGATCCGCAGCGCCAGCGCCCCGAACGCCACCCCTCCGATCGTCAACACCGCGGCTAATTGAAACGCCCGCAAATGCTTCCGGAACACCCGCGGATACTCCTCGCTCACCCATCTCC
The DNA here is from genome assembly GCA_049521155.1 of Bryobacteraceae bacterium. Taxonomy (GTDB): domain Bacteria; phylum Acidobacteriota; class Terriglobia; order Bryobacterales; family Bryobacteraceae; genus Palsa-187. The sequence continues at coordinate 21,253 of JBEKPC010000017.1, read as the reverse complement.
AGGGCCGAAACCGCTTCCGTTCCCGAGCCTCATGAATCTCCGCATAAGCCCGCGCCACCAGCCATTCCAGATACCTTCGCAGTTCCCCATCCGGAACCCTTCCCAGATCCGCCGATGCCCTTTGATACAGCGTGTGCAGATTCTCCGCCTCGCTCAAACTCAGCCGCGCCTCCGGATTCGCCTCCAGCCACTCAAGCGACCGCTCCAGCGCCGTCCAATGCGGCCTCTCCGTCTCCACAAATCGCGAAAGATCAAGAATCACTCCGACTACCCTATCATCAACATCACCAGTGCAGCGCCCCCGCACCAATAGCAATGAACCCATTGGTCCGTCGTGGGGCAGGTTGCCACCCTGCGGACCGATTATCAATCGGTCCATCCGGGCGCAGCCCGGACACCCGGCACGTACCACCGAGCCGCCATGCGATTTCCGTTTGACAACACGCCCCCGATCCGATATATATAGTTCTCAATCGCCGATTACCATCCGCCGTGTTGGACCTCTGAATCGGATCCGCCGTCGCCGCGAATTCCGGCTCAGCCAAATTGGCTCAGCGGGCTCCCCGCAACAAAAGGGTAGCTTTTTCTCTTGATAAAGGAGAGCCATTTTGAAGAAGCTCTTTCTACTCTGCGCGACCATCGGCCTCTGCGGCCCCGTCGGTCAAACGCCCGTACCGCTCGGCTCGGACTCCACTTTTACGATCCTCGCCGGCTCAACCGTAACCAGCACAGGCCCCACCGTCATTAGCGGAAATCTGGGCCTTAGCCCCGGCACCGCCGTCAGCGGATTCCCTCCCGGCACCGTCATCAACGGCGCGATTCACATCGCCGATAGCGTCGCCCGCACGGCCCAGATCGACCTCACCACCGCCTACAATAACGCCGCCGGTAGATTGACGCCAACCGTCATCGCGGGCGACCTCGGAGGCAGCACTCTGAACCCCGGCCTGTACCAATCCTCCAGCTCCATCGGCATCACCGGCACGCTCTTCCTCAATGGCCAAGGCAATACCAACAGCGTCTTCATCTTTCAGATCGGCACCGCGCTCACCACCGCCAGCAGCAGCCAGATTGTGCTGGAGGGCGGCGCGCAAGCGGCCAATATTTTTTGGCAAATCGGCAGCTCAGCCACTCTCGGAACCACCTCCGTCTTTCAAGGAACCATCATGGCGCAGGCCTCCATCACCCTCACCACCGGAGCCTCCCTCAACGGCCGCGCCTTGGCCCGCACCGGCGCCGTCACCCTGCAAGGCAATTCGGTCATCAACCCCGGAGCCTCCACCACCGGCCCTCCAGGACCGCTCTCCGTCGCCTGTCCCTCCCCGACAGCCCAGATCGGCGCCTTCTATAACTCGTTTCTGTCTGCCACCGGTGGCACGCCCCCCTATACCTTTTCGATTACCGGAGCCGTCACCGGAACCGTCTCCAATATCGGAGCCACCCCCTTCGGGATCAGCGTCACGGATTCCGTCCTCGCCACCGCGGCCAATAGCTGTACGATCTCCGCGTTCACCGCGCTACCGGGAACCCCGGCCCCCTCCTCGCTGATTCTTGTCTTAATCGGCCTGATCGGTCTGGCCTGTACTTTGCTCTACCGTTCCCGTAAACTGACCTGATGATCCTGACCGCGTTCACGATCTTCCACGTCATCCTGAGCCTGATCGGAATCGTCGCGGGCCTGGTCGTTCTCTACGGATTTTTGACGTCCCAGAGCCTCATTAGCTGGACGACGGTTTTTCTAGCGGCCACGGTAGCCACCAGCGTCACCGGCTTCTTCTTCCCGTTCCACGGCCTCACCCCCGGCATCGTAGTCGGCATCCTGTCGCTCATCGTCCTGGCGCTAGCCATCCGAGCCCGCAACCGCTGGCGCCGCACCTATGTGATCACGTCGATCATCGCCCTCTATCTGAACGTCTTCGTGCTGGTAGTCCAGCTCTTCGAGAAAGTTCCGGCCCTCACCGCTCTGGCGCCCACCCAATCCGAGCCCCCTTTCCAAATCGCCCAAGCCGCAGTCCTCCTGATCTTCGTCTTCCTGGCAATCCGCGCAACCATGAAATTCCACCCGTGAATGTCCGCCTCCTGGCTACTGGCTCCTGGCTACTTCTTCTTACAGCAGCTACCTCTGCTTCACCGCATCATAAACCCCAATCAACGCACTAGAAAAATTCGCCGGATCGATCACCGATAACCTCACTCCCTGCCGCGCCAGCACCGCCTCCAGCTCCTTCAACCTCTTCCACGCGATGTGCCCCGCCAAGTCCCGATAAACATCCTCCGCCGACTCCACCTGATCGCCCTCAAATAATCTTCGAGCCGACCCCGGCCGCAGCATCCCCGCCAGCACCAGATGCCTCTGCGACAACAGCTTCATCGCCCGCGCGAAATTCTCCGCCAGAACCGGATCGTCCAGTGAAGTCAGGAACAGCAGCAGCGCCCGTCTCCGCAACCGCAGCCGCAAAAACGTAGCGATTTCATCGAAATCCGGCGTCACTCCCTTAGGATGCAGCTGGTAAATCGCATCCCTGCAAGCCGCGTAATGGGCCTTCCCGTTGCGCGCCCTCACAAACGCATCCACCTGATCCGAAAACGCCGCCAGCCCAAACAGATCCCCGCGCTTCTCCGCTGCCGCGCCCACAATCAGCGCCGCCGAAATCGTCCGCTCCAGCGTCGTCTCTTCTCCCACCGCTCGCCCCGACAACCGCGACCGGTCGATAATGACATAAACTTCCTGCGTCCGTTCCACTTGAAACACTTTGGTAATCGGCCGCCCTCGCCGCGCCGTCGCCTTCCAGTGAATCTCATCGAATCCATCCCCCGGCAGATATTCGCGCAGCTTCTCAAACTCCCTCCCGCGCCCGATCTGCCGCAACGCGTGAACCCCGCCCACTCCCTGCCGCAAAGCCTTCAAGTCATCATCGCGGCGCAAATTCGGGTAAACGCGAACCTCCATCGCCGCCGCATCCTTGCGCCGCACCTGCCACATTCCCCAAGGCGACCGTGCTTCGAGATAAACCGCATCCACCCGGTAAAGCCCCCGCCTGTGCGCCGTCCATTTCCAAACAAATTCCGAAATCTCCGCCGGCAGCTCGACATCAGTTTCTTCAAAATCCGCCTGAATCCCCTCCGGAACCACCACGCCGATCCGCACCCGCGTAGCATTCGAAACCCGAACCCGAATTTCAGCAGACCGATCTTTAAACATCCGCACCAACCCAGGCAATTCAACCCGTATCCTCCGCAAAGCCCGATCCCGAATCAGCGCATCCGCGGCAATCACCACCGCAAGCAAGATCAAACAAACAGCACTAGCCAGTCGAGCCCCAGGCGACAACGCAGCCACCGTCGCCGCCGGAAATCCGACGACGGCGACTACCCAAATCATTCTTGAAGACGGAATCACAAGGCCTTTTTCCCCACCGCGCAAATCCAGCCTTTCTTCCGTTCTTCAAACACCTGAACATCCCTGTAACCCGCGGTCGCAAACAGGTCCCACTGGTCACCCACACTCAAGTGAGAGGATTTCAGCAACTTCATCACAGGCCATTGCAGAGCTTCATTCTTGCCGTTCTTATAGCTCTCCGCGATGACAAGTAGTGTTCCGCCCGGCGCGAGTACGCGCAGAATTTCCTGCATGTCTCGGACAAGATGCGGCCAGTAATGCTGAGTCTCCACCGCGGTCACAAGATCGAACTTGTCGTTGGGAAACGGAAGGTCGGACACCGAAGCCTGCTTGATCTCAACACGTCCCGCTTCAATCAACCGGGAATTCTTCCCGCGCGAGGCGGCCACGCTGCCCTTAGCGTAGTCAGCGCCATAAATCATGCCTTCCGGTGCGAGGACTGCCAGTTTCTCAATTGTCCTGCCCCCACCGCAACCCACATCCAGAACAATGGAATCCTTCTCGACGACGATATGCTCCAAACCCCAATCGGTCAGCCCGGAGTGCGAGACATTCATCAACCACGCAAACAGCCTGCCAACCCATCTCGTGGGTTTTCGGACTTGATGCACAACATACGGCAACACCACGAAGAGCAGGCCGAGATCGATAAGCAGCTTCATCGTTTTCATACCGGCACCGCCACACTCTCCAAAATCTTCTCCACCGCCTCCCCCGCTGTCATCCCCTCGATTTCGAACTCTGGCCGCAATATCAGCCTGTGATCCAGCACCGCGATCGCCATCGCCTTCACATCATCCGGGGTCACAAAATCCCGCCCCGCAATCGCCGCATGCGCCCTGCTCGCCGCCACCAACCCCTGCGTCGCGCGCGGACCCGCGCCCACTAAAACACTCTCATGCGTCCGCGTCCTTCTCACTAAATCGACAATGTAAGAGACAATCTCATCCCTCATCGCCACATCCATCAACGCCTCGCGAGCCGCCGCCAACTCGCCCGCGCCCAGCACCGCAAGAACATCCCCGCGATCGAGACAAGTCTCCGGAGCATCCGCGCCGAGCATCCTTTTCGCCAGCGAAACCTCATCCTCTCGCTCCGGCGCAGTCATCGGCATCTTTAAAAGGAAGCGATCCTTCTGCGCCTCCGGCAGCGGATACGTGCCCTCATACTCAATCGGATTCTGCGTGGCGAACACCGTGAAATCGGGCGACAGCATATGCGTGTCGCGATCGATCGTCACCGCCCTCTCCTGCATCGCCTGGAGCAGAGCCGATTGCGTTTTCGCCGGCGCCCGATTAATTTCATCCGCCAATAAAAATGAAGTGAATACCGGCCCCCGCACCAGGTGAAATTCATTCTTCTCGAAATTGAAGACACTGGTTCCAGTAATGTCGGCCGGCATCAGATCCGGCGTAAATTGGATGCGCGCAAACTCACACCCCAGCACATGCGCCAGCGTCCGTGCGAGCAAAGTTTTCGCCACACCCGGCACTCCTTCAATCAACGCATGCTGCCGCGTCAGAATCACGATTAGCGCGCTATCGATCGCGGCCTCTTGACCCAGAATCACCTTCGAGATTTCGCCTCTCGCCCGGTTGAGCGTCTGATGCAGTTGTTCCAGTCGTTCGGTCATAGTTTCTCCATCAGCGCTTTATAGGCGGCAGCCACGTTTTTATCCCCGAATAAGGCGTCATCGGGCGCGATATTGTGCGACTTATGCTCATTTAAGGATGTCTTTTTCCACTCTTCATAGCACACCCGCAGCAAATCCTTCTCCGCAATTCCCCTTCGCAGCAGCGCCGTCATCCCTTCGAGCGAATCCCTCCCACTCACCGCCTGATCGGAGCCGGGCGCGCGCGAAGGCAGCAGGCTCGATGCGCTGCGCCACAGAAACAGCCCGGCGACCAGCGCCAGGACCGCCAGAGCTCCTTCTAAGTGATACTTGCGCATCAACTTAGTCACGCTGCCCGTTTCCACCACTCCGAAATGATTTTCATCGAACACGATTTCCTTCGCCGCACCCACCAGTTTCACCAGCAAAGCGGCGTCATGCTCGTCTCTAAGCCCTTCATTGCTAAGTGGATAGCTGTTCCCGACCAAAACCACGGTTCCCGCGCCCAGGGAACGTTCCAGCGCCTCTGCGTTTTTATCCAGCGGCTTCCATCCCGCCTTGCCCTGTAAACTATTGTCTTTAAAGCGGATATCCCACGGCCCTTTTCGATCTGAAGTGATCGGCAGAAACGCGATCACCAATCGCGCGCCTTTGCTGGTCAATTCCTCATACTCTTTCAGAGTCTCCGGTTTGAGCTGCGACCACGCCGCCGGATCCACTCCCAAGACGAAAATTGTCGTCCCAGGTCCCGCCTCAATTTGCCTGCGGGATTTGTATAACCGCTCCACTTTCAGCACTTTACCGAGGCTCTCATACAATGCCAGCGATCCCATCGGATCGGAGCGCAGCGACGAATATTCCGGATAAACCGCCCCCGTATCGAGCGGAGAAACCACCACCTGCTCAAATCCCCAAATCAGCGCGACGAGAATAACGACGATCGCAATCTTATTGAGCATGCGATCTCATCTCTTTGAAACCATTGACTAAAGATTCCGCCATCGCGCGATCCACCACATGCCTTCCGTACCATCCCTGCTCGAAAATCGCGACCCCGCGCGTAAATGCCAGCGGCAATTCCGGTTTCGAACGCGCCCGCCGCGCCAATTCCCGCCGATAATCGAGCCCGCTTTTCCAGCGTTTCAACGACACTAAATCCCTAGCACTCAAGAAGTTAAGAGCAGCCAGATAGCTGGCGCGCAAGGCCAGTCGAAAGTCGCCTTTTTCCATCCATTCGTCAGCCAAGGCGAGCCACTCGCTTTCGGGCAATCGATCCGCCGTCAACGATTCATCGGCCAGATTCACTGCGGGCGAGGCGGTCACCGCTTGTGCCGTGACGACGGTAACTCTTTTCCTGCGCAATAGATAGACCACCAGCCCGGCTGCGATCAGAGCGATAATGAAAGCCATCAGCGCCAGCATCGCCTTCCTGTTTACCTGCGCCCCTTTGTCGCTTCCACCGGACTCCCTGGAAGGCCTCAGCCACTCGTCGATTTTGTTCCAGATCCAGCTCCAGGCATCCTGAATCAACTTCACCGTACTGCGATACCAGCCGACCCATTTGCCTGTCGGCTCCGTGGTCGGTCGCGGCGCGCGCCAGGTGAACTCCCTTTGATGCACCACTTGGTCGATGGCATGGTCGAGTTTTTTCTCATCAATCGTCTGCGCATGCACCGATAAAATCGCAAACAGAAAGACGGCGACGGCCCGCTTTAAAGCCGCCCGCAAATCGGTGCCGGTGGCGATGGATTCTCCATAGAAACAACGAAGTACATACACCGCATCAAGCAGCGGATCGACCGCAAGCCAGACAATCGCCACCGCGACTCCGAACGTCGTCAGATTGAGCATGCCCATACCCAGCCTGGCCAGATCACCTTCAATTCCCAGAAACGACCGGGCGAGTTGGGGCAGCATCACTATCAGAACCAATACGTTAGCGAGCAAAAGCAGCGAGCCGAGACTGACAATGGCGAGCACTCCCCAATTCTGGCGCGTTGCATAAACCGCCTGCCGGCGGGCAGCCGCCAGCGCATCGGGCCTTCCGAGGGCTGCGTACAACGCGATATTGCGAAAAAATGCGGTGATCCAAGGAAAAGGCAGCGGCACGATCAAGCTGAGAGGTTGCAGTGTCGACTGCATCACCATGGCCTGCCACGGGTTAGCGGTTGGCGACTCCGACGGCGAAAGCTGATGATAGAGTTTCGCCATAAACATCGCCTGCCAGGTGTTTTTCCAGACATACAAAACAGCGAGCGCGAGCGAAGCCCACGGTAAATGCTCGAACGCGTAGAGGCTGCGGTTCATGTCGGCGAGAAAAAACAGGAAAGCGAGCGTAAGCGGAGCGGCTCCTATGAGATAGGTGACGGCAGTTGGGAGCGGCGCAACGCGAAGAAGGTTTACGGCTTCTTCGAGGATATCAATCGAGGTGCGCGCCGGTTTCATAAGTCGTGGAATTTGGAAGGGATGCGCGCCAACGTCAGGCCCAGGTAATAAAAAACCAGCCACGCAATTAAAACGCCGGCAAGCGCCATTATGGCCCATTTTGCGCGAACCGTGCGGGTGATTTTATTTTCGCCGCGCGTCAGCGCCGTTACGCAAGTCACGCAAATCATGCGACCTTCGTGCTCGGTGACGCACTCCCGGCAGAAAAAACGTTTGCACGAAGGACATTGCACGGCCGCTTCGCGTAGCGCGTGATTCAGGCAGCGCTGGTCCAAAATATTCATTTGCGGCGCTCCCAGAAAGCGGCGGCGAGGCCGATGACTCCGGCGGCGGCTCGCCAGGACCAGGCAATTTTCGCGCGATTGCCGATGGCCGGGAAGAGGTTGATGAAGACTACCGATTTGTCGCCGGTCCTGGCATTGTCCTGGAGCTTGAGAAACCAGCCGAATACTTCGCGGGCAGCGGTCGAGACATCGAATCCAATTCCGATGATGGCCAGCGCCAGCACCACATAGATGATGACTCGCGCATCGCGGCCTTTGCGCCGCAGAAATGCGACCACGAGCAACAGAAATTCCACGGGCAGCGTGCTCAGGAGCATACTGGAAAGTTCCTGAATTTTAGGAAAGGCCACCGAGGCCCAAATCAGGAACGCATTTACGAGGAAGAGTCCAAAAATAATTTCAGGCACGTAGCCAGGCTTGGAGACCAGCTCGGGCGGAGGGGGCTCCGGCAGGGCTGGCTCGACGGTCTGTTGCGACGGCGCGAGGATTCCTTGCGCGGCTTCAATCATGGGACGAAGGACGCCGAGAACGTGGCGCGCGGTGCTTAGGCGATTGACCGGCTCAAGCCGTTCCACGCTGACGCGGGTATGAAGAACACTGCGGCAGCGCGGGCCGCGCGCGATATCGACGATGGGCCAGAGCAGGGCCAGTGCGCCGGTAAGCTCGAAGAAAAATTTCGCGAATTTGGAATCGACTGCGAACCAAAGGGACATCCAGGCCAGCGCGGCCAAGATCATCACGATCTGAAGGACGATGCGGGGCGCAAGCTCCGTGACGACGATTGCTTGAATGTCTACGATTGAGAATCGCTTGTAGTTTTCAGAGAAGCGGGTGTTGGTGACGAGCAGAATATGATCGGGCGCGAGCCAGAGTTGGGTGTAGCCTCCGGCGGTGCGGCTGCGGGGGGTGAGTTTGGTGTAGAGGGATGGCATGGGCTACGCCTCCGGTGTCCGAGTCTGTGTGGAAAGTCGCTGGGATCCGCGCTTGACAGGCGGAACCGCCTGCCCCACCACGGCAAAACAAGCAGTTACAGAGCGATTGGACAGGCGGCTTCGCCTGTCGAACGACTTTTCACACACACTCGTCCGGGCTGTGCCCGGATGGACCGATTGGCAATCGGTCCGCAGGTTGGCAACCTGCCCCACATGGACGAATTTCGCCGATAGAGTTTGGGGCATGGCTAGAGCTTCGTAGGACGGGGTTTTATGCCTACCTGGGTCATCATGTAGATGATGAAGACGAGGAAGCCGATTTCGGCCAGGGCGAAAAGGGCGGCCAGAACGAAGCGGATTTTCGTTCTTGGCACCAGGCTCAGCGGGGCGTTCCAGCGGCGGAATACCAGGAACAGGGCCCACGGCGCGCCCACTAACGACGGCCAGATCAGAATCGCCGGCAGAGTGGACATGGCCAGCGCCATGGTGTCGTACAGGGGACGGCTGGTCTCGACGATTTCGCGGCTGTCAAAACAACGCGGGCAGATGTGGCGTCCATCCACTTCGAGATCGCACAGATTGCAGAGAAAACGGCCGCAATCGACGCAGACCTGGGCAGCGCGGCTCCCGGGATGATAGAAGCAACTGGCTTCCGTCGCGGCATCGATTGCGATGGGAGCCGCGCCGAGCTGCGCCTGCCCGATAGCCGGAAAAACCAGCGCCCGCACGTTCCGGCCACAGCCCCGGCAACGTACATCTTCTTCGCGATTCCAGAGTTCTTCGGGAATCGGCAGGGAACACGCTGCGCAGGCGATGGCCATTACTTGGAATAAATCACAAGCGAATTGCAGATGCGGTCATGGAGCGCGCGCTTTTCCGGATCGAAGGCGGCCATGATGAAGCCGATATACAGAATGATCGCGCTGAGCCAACGGGCGAAGAAGCGTCCGGCAGCCTGTCCGGCGGAGAGGCGAGATCCATCGAGGCGGATGATCTGGAGGCCCAGGGCCAGCTTGCCGATGGTGCCGCCTTTCTTGGACACGAAGTAGGCTTCATACGCTACGCCCAGAACGAGTGTCACGAAGACACTGAGGCCAGCGGCGCCGAGAATCGCGGGCAGCATCGCGAGAGCCGCGGCAGGATCCTGCGTCTGCGCCACGGTGACGGCGGAAAAACCGAGGGCGAGGCGCAAAGGGAGGGTGATAATCGTGCTCACCACGCCGAGAATAATGCTATCGATGACGAGGGCGACGAAGCGGATCCAGAAGCCGGCGTAGCGGCGCACGCCGATGGCTTGTCCACCTTCGCGCACGCGTTGCAGGTAGAGCGGCTTGCATTGGGCGCAGACCGAGGCGGCTCCGATCGTAACCATTTCATTGGCCGGGAAGGGGCGTCCGCATTCGGAGCAGAAGCGCGTTTCGGCGGCGAGGGGAACGGCGGCGGCGGGAATGGGAAGGGGTTTGGCGGGTCCGCGGGCGGCGGAATGCGGCTGCCAGTTGGCCATCCCTTCGCGCCAGACTAATGTATCGTCACGAACGGCTCCGGAGCGCAACAGGTCGTCGAGCTGGGCGTCCTCCACGGGGCCGACTTGCCGTCCTGCATCGGCGTAATACCATTTCATAGTTGTCCTCCGCCGCTTTCAAATTGACTGGGCGCGGCATGAGGTACAGTGTAGCTTAATCAATACGCGGATGGCCCTGGGGGCCATTCGCGATGCACTTTGTGTCGGGCACACCGCATGCTGCGCATGGCGGCTCGGTTGTGCGGGAAGGGTGGCGCTGAGGGGTGATTCGCGATGCTTTGTGTCGGGCACACCGCATGCTGCGCATGGCGGGTCGGTTGTGCGGGAGGGTGGCGCTGAGGGGTGATTCGCGATGCTTTGTGTCGGGCACACCGCATGCTGCGCATGGCGGGTCGGTTGGTCGCACTGCACATGCCGTATGCGCTTGGTCAGCGGCGCCACATTACGTGCGGGATGGAAATAAAAAACCTCCCGCTTCCGGATGGAGCTGGAAACGGGAGGCGTGAAAAAAATTTACGGGGCTGCGGTGACGTGGACGCGGCGGTTTTTCTGCCAGCAATCTTCCGTCTTGTCGGTGCAAACGGGGCGTTCCTTGCCGTAGCTGACCAGGCTGAGCTGGGGCGAAGGGATACCCATCTGGACCAGGAATTCCTGCGCGGCGCGGGCGCGGCGATCGCCTAAGGCCAGGTTATATTCTTCCGATCCGCGCTCATCGGCGTTGCCTTCAATGAGCAGTTTCTGGTTGGGATAGTTGGCCAGGATATCGCGAATGACGCCAACATCCGACTTCAATACCGTGCTGGCATCCGCGCGAATCACCGCTTTGTCGTAGTCAAACAAAGCGTCGTTCAGATGGGCGAGTTTCTCGTTCAGCGTGGCGCGCACTTCAGGCGTCATGCGGTCTGAGGGGGCTGGAGCCTGCGCAGTCTGCTGCGGGGGAGGCGTAGAAGCCGGGCGCTGCTGAAGGGGCGGGGCCTGCGGCGCAGGGGCCGAAGCGACGGGGGTGGTATCTGCGGGTTTGCTCGCGACCGGGGCCGTTTTATGGCATGCCGCGGTTGAAAGCAGAGTGGCCAACCCTAACAATGCTAGTGTTCCTTGTTTCATAAATCCTCTTTTTTTCTCCGAAACTATATCCATTAGACCGGATGGGGCGGGTTGCCACAATCCCGTGTGGACGGTATTTTGTTCGCGGCCGGGTCCGATAGACTGGAATTGCGACGTTTATTTAAAGATGCAGACGGAAGCTATTGCCGGGGGACGACGCTTGTTGCTCGCCGGTTTCGGTGGCCTGCTGGCGCTGATGATGGTGGCTGGCGCCGATGCGCTGCTGGTGCTGCGCCAGGTGCGGGCAAGCGACGCGCAGGTTCGCGACGCCTATGAACGGAGAAGCCGGGCGCTAGAGCAGGTGCGCGCGGGAATTTATCAATCGGCGATCGTGATGCGCGATTTTCTGCTGGCGTCCGATCCCCATATCGCGGCGGACCAGGTGACCAGTTGGACCAGCATTCGCGCGCGTACCGATAACGCGCTGGCGGACGGCGCGACGGTGCTGGATAAAGCCGAGAAGGGTCCTTATCGCAGCCTCGAAGCCGAAGTGAGCGTGTACTGGAAACTGCTGGAGTTCATCACGCTGATGAAAGAAAAAGACACGCGCAACCGGACGGCGGAGTATCTTTCCAACGAACTGGTGCGGAGGCGTACGGCGATGCTGGAGCTGGTGGACCGCATCGATCAGATCAGCACGCGGCAGCTTCATGCGGGTGATGAGGCTCTGGATGAGGCGTTCAAGAATTTGCGGCTGCGGCTGATGGTGATGCTCGGGGTGACGCTAGGGGTGGGGCTGCTGCTGGCGGCGTTCACGATCCGGCGGACGCTGCATCTGGAAACCGAATTACAGAAGCGCTATGAAGAAGGCGTGCGGGCTCGCGGAGAATTGCAGGATTTGGGGGCGCGTCTGGTTTCGGCGCAGGAAGAAGAACGGCGCACGATTTCGCGGGAGCTGCATGACGAGGTAGGACAATCGCTCTCGGCGCTGTTAATGGAAGCGGGCAATGCGGCGGCGCGCGTGCCGGACGATTCGATCGACGTGCGGAGGCATGTGGAATCGATCAAGAAGCTGGCCGAGGCGAGCGTGAACGTGATCCGCAACATGACGCTGTTACTGCGGCCATCGATGCTGGACGATTTCGGGCTGGTTCCGGCGCTTGAATGGCAGGCGCGGGAGGTATCGAAACGCACTGGTTTGCGGGTCCATGTGGACGCCGAGGAAAACGCGGCGGAGCTGCCGGATCAACTGCGGACGTGTATATACAGGGTGGTGCAGGAGGCTCTGCACAACTGCGCGCGGCATTCGCAGGCGCGCAGCGTGAGGGTGATGGTGCGGCAGGAAGCGCACCGGATTATTTTGTCGGTGGAGGATGACGGGCATGGCTTCGACGCGGGGCGTATTCGCGGTTTAGGCATGATCGGGATGGAAGAACGGGTGACGCATCTGGGCGGCGCATTCGAAGTGCGGTCGCGTCCGGGCGCGGGAACGAGGGTAGCGGCGGAACTGCCGCTGGCGAGCTGATGCCGATCCGAATCCTATTGGCCGACGATCATACGGTGATGCGCAGCGGGCTGCGCCTGCTGCTGGAGCGGCAGCCCAATCTGGTGGTGGTGGGAGAAGCGGCGGATGGACGCCAAGCGGTGGAACTGGCCGCATCGGAGAAGCCGGACGTGGTGGTGATGGACATCGCGATGCCGCATCTGAACGGCGTCGAGGCGGCGCGGCAGATCGTGAACCGGGCGCCGCAGACGGCGGTGGTGATCCTGAGCATGCATAGCGACGAGAGCTACGTGATCCGGTCGTTAAAGGCGGGCGCGCGGGCGTACCTGCTGAAGGATTCGGCGGAGGCCGATCTGATCGCCGCGATCCATGCGATTACCGAGGGCAAGTCGTTCTTCAGTCCGCTGGTGCGGCGGATTTTGAAGGAAGATTACATGCACGCGCTGGCCGAAATGGGCGCGGAGGATACCTATGAGCTGCTGACGACGCGGGAGCGCGAGGTGCTGCAACTGGTGGCGGAGGGAAAAAGCAATAAAGAAGTCGCAAATTTATTCAATTTGAGCCTCTATACGGTGGAAACGCATCGCACGCATATTTTGCAGAAATTGAATATTCACAGCGTGCCGGAGTTGATATTGTATGCGGTCAGAAAAGGGATTATCAGCTAGCGGATGCGAAGCCGGTAGGCGGCCGTTGGGTGCTTGACGAATAATCCTACGGTGCCTGATGCGGGCGGGCTCATTTCAATTCTCGTGCCGGCGGGCAAGGAGACGGGGGCGGCGTAGTAATATGTCCGGTGAAATTCCGGCTTGTATTGATAGATCCACAGCAGCGGCTCGATTGAGGAATCGGGACGCACGGCAACGATTTGCACGCTGGCGCCTGCTTTGAGATTCTTCGCGCGGATCGCCAGCACTTGCGACGATGTTCCCAGTTTCGCGCCGTCGGCCACGATCGTTTCGGTGGAATCTTTAGGAGCGGCCGGATCCTGCCAGGTCACCATTTTCGGCATCGGGGGCAGATATTTCGGGTCGCCTTCGGGCGCGCCTCCTTCCACCCAACTGGAGATTGTTTCCAGCTCTTCCTGCGTCAGGCCGCGGTCGTCGCGAAATTCGCCGAAGCCTTTCACCGCTTCCCAGGGGGGCATGCGGCGCTCCAGAGCCTCTTCCTTGATGGCCTTCGCCCAGGGGCGCGCTTCCTCGTACGTCATCAGTGAAAACGCGCTGCCGCCTTCGTGATGGCAGGTGGCGCAGCGCTTATAGAGCAGCCGCGAAATCTCTTTTGAAAAAGTGATTTTCGTGGTGATTACGTCGTGAGCCTGGACGGCGGCCAAGCTCACGAAGAGCAATACAAACTTCCGCAAAAGCTACTCCCTTGGCTGCTATTCCAGTGTCTGTTTAGAATACATGTTCTTGTTGTTGATCTTCGGGTTCACCGCAACATCGTAGAAGCCGACCAGCATTTCTTCCCAGCTCTGATCGCCCCACGTCACTTCTTTAGACGGATCAGGATTGGAAGGGTTATTGGCGGAATTGTCCCACCACGCCGTCGCCCTGACCTTCATGCCGGGCGTCAGTTCGATGGGTGTTTCGAGCTTGTAGGAAAGCTGCCAGTTCAGGCTCCAATGATCCACGCGCATGATCGTTTTGGTTTCGCCATTGGGGTAAATCAAGTCGTATTGGAACGCCTTCCCGCGCAGGTGCATGTGCGGGAACAGGCTGATCATGGTCATCGGATTCACCACGGGAACGGTGGCTTCGGCTGAGAAATTGCCGTCGCCCGCCGGGATCGTGAAGCGATTGTTGAACGCCGCCGTAGTCACGATGCGCTCCCTCGGTTCTTCCTTGGCGAACACGAGGCCGATACTGGTCTGATCCTTGGTCGCTTTGCCGCTGGCGGTATAGTGCATCTGGATAATAAAATCGGTGCCGGCCTTGATCTGCTTGGCTTGGCCGTCTTTCCAGGTGTTGGGAATCATGCCGGGGGTATAGACCGTCAGCACGTCGTTGCTCGCGCCCAGCACGTTGGCGAATCGGTTCTGCGGCGTGAGGTTCGGCGGAACGTAAGGAACGCCCGGCTTGGCGTCGGCCATCCACTTGCCGCCCGGCTCCCGCAGATAGATCACGGCGTGATGCACCACCGTGCGGTCGGAAGGACGGACCTCCACGGCTTGCACCCATTTATCCTCAGTGAGACCGGAAGGAACCACGATGTACTGATACTCGATTTCGCCTTTAGCGGGGATTTCGAAGGCGTTCGGCATCTTGATCACCATATCAGGCTTGGTGATATTCCAGCCTTCGGCCCAATGGCGGGGCGGAGGCGCGGCGGACTTGTCGCCTTCTTCGGCGCCGGAATCGGCCCACGCGGTCAGAACTTTGATCTCGGCCGGCGATAGGGAGCGGTCGTTCTCAAACTTTGAAAAATGCGGATCGGCCGGCCACGGAGGCATGGTCTTTTGCAGAGTCGCCGCCTTGATCGCCTTAGCGTATGGACGCGTCTGCTCGTAGGTGAGCAGCGACATCGGTGCGATTTCGCCTGGACGATGACATTCCTGGCAGCTTCGCTGGAGGATCGGCTCGACGTCCTGATGAAAGGTGACCGCGGCGGGCGCGGCGAAAATGTTTACAGACAAAAATAGCGTAGACACTACGAAGCGGTTCAAGATTTCACTCCTAATTTCTTTATTCGGCGGTTTTCGACCGGTACAGGCTCAACGGACTGTTTTTCGCTGGGATCATCACGTCGAACCAGCCGATCATCATTTCTTCCCAACTCTGATCGCCCCACTTCACTTCCTTGGTCGGATCCGGATTGGCCGGATTGTTCACTGAGTTATCGAAGTGGGCCGTACATTCGATCCGGGTGCCTTTGGGCAGCACCAGCGGCTTCTCGAAATAATAAACAAGCTGCCAGTTGAAATCGTACTTCGGAACACTCAGCAAAGTGCTGGTCTCGCCGGTCGGGTAAACGGCTTTATACAAAAAGTCCTTCCCGCGAAGATGCATGTGCGGCATCAGGTTGACCAGCTCCGAATCGTCCTGGAGCGTGATCTCGGATTTCACTTCATAGTTCGGATCGCCGGCCGGAATGGCGAACTTGTTCTGCGCCGCATTGATGGTCAACTGGCGGTACTGCGGTTCGCTCTTCGCGAAAACCAAGCCGATTTTGGATAAATCGCTGCTCGCGGTGCCGTTGGCGGTGTAGTGAATCTGGAGGATGATATCAGAGCCGGCCTTCACCAGCTTCGCCGCGCCCTCTGGACTATGATCGGCGGGCATTCCTGGCGCGAAGCCTACCAGAAGTTCGCTGGGCATATCGTCGGCCCCTCCACGGGTGCGTCCAGCAGTGCGATTTTCCTTGTTGGGAATGAACGGAATCCCAGGCTTCGCTTCTTCCATATAATGCGATCCGGGAGGCCGCAGGAAGGCGATAATGTGATGCACCTGGGAGCGCTGGCCGGGTACGATTTCCGCCGCCGTGACCCAGGTATCCTTGGTCAATCCGGTAGGGATCACCAGGTATTGATATTCGATGGTGCCGGTGGCGGGGATATCGATCGCCTTCGGATATTGGAGGATCAGATCAGGCTTGCCGATGGTCCACCCTTCCACCCAGGCGACCGGCTTCGGAGCGTCTTTGGCGTCGCCCTCCGCCGCACCTGTATCCGCCCACGCGGTCAGCGTCTTGATATCGGCGTCCGACAGATGACGGTCGTTTTCAAACTTGCCGTAGTGCGGATCAGCCGGCCAGGGCGGCATCTTATGCGTGAGCACCGCCGACTTGATCGCCTTGGCGTAAGGACGCGTTCCCTTGTAATCGAGGAACGACATCGGTCCCGGTTCGCCCGGCCGGTGGCAGCTCTGGCAATTATTCTGCAACACGGGCAGAACATCCTTATAGAACGTGGGAGCCGCCGGAGCGGCAAAAACCGCCCCGGCCATTAAAAGACCTACCGCAGATAGCTTGCTTGCAACCAACACTGTTGCTCCTTTTAAGAGGGATTACTCAACTGCCGCGCCGGTGGCCTTGGTTTTCTTCGGAACCATCAGATCCATCGGACTCTTTCCGAACGGGATCGCCACGTCGAAGAAGCCGATCATCATTTCGTCCCAGCTCTGCTCGCCGAAGTGAATTTCCTTCTTCGGATCGGGGTTCGCCGGATTGTTCGCGGAATTGTCGAAGTGCGCCGTGCACTCGATGATCGTGCCCGCGGGCAGCTTCTTCGGCTCAGCCAGGAAGTAGGAGAGCTGCCAACTGAAGCTGTAGTGCGGCACGCTGAGGATCGTCTCCTTGGTGCCATCCGGATAGGTGATGCGATAATCGAAATCCTTGCCGCGGAGGTGCATGTGCGGCAGCATCATGGTCAGGGTCGCGTCGTCCTGCAACACCAGCTTGGCGTCGACCTGATAGTTCGCGTCGTCCGGAGGGATCGCGAATTTCGGATTGGCCACGGCCAGCGTAACGATGCGCTCGGTCGGCTTCACTTTCGAGAACACCACGCCCACGCGGCTCTTATCGGAGCCCGGTTTGCCGTCGGCGGTATAGTGCAACTGGAACACGATGTCGCTGCCGGCTTTGATCAATTTAGCCTGTCCGTCTTTCAGCATCGGCGCAACCATGCCAGGCGCGTAACCGGCCAGGAATTCGCCCTGCCCGCCGCCATCCTCGCCTTTTTTGCCGTCTCTGGAAGGAACGAACGCGACGCCGATCGGCGCGTCCTTCAACCAGGGATTGCCGGGTTCGCGGATGAACGCGATGATGTGGTGGCAATGTTCGCGGTCGGTCGGCCGAGCCTCGGCGAACTGCACGTACTTGTCTTCGGTGAGACCGGAGTGCATGACCACATACTGATAGTCGATGGTGCCGGAGGTCGCGACCGGAATCGCCGCCGGGATCTCAAATACCTTGTCCGGCGTGCCGATTACCCAACCTTCAGTAAACGCGATCGGCTTCGGAGCATCCTTCGGATCGCCCGCCTTGGCTCCGCCGTCGACCCAGGCAACCAGCGTCTTGATTTCCGACTCCGGCAGGCTGCGGTCGTTGGCGAACTTGCCGTGCGCCGGATCGGCGAACCATGGCGGCATGGTTTTGCTCGCAACCGCTTGTTTAATGGCCTTGGCCCAGGGACGGGTGCTTTCGTAGCTCATGAAAGACATCGGTCCGGGCTCGCCGGGGCGATGACACCCCTGGCAGTTGTTTTCGAGAACGGGCAGAACATCCTTATAGAACGTCACATCTTTGGATGTAGGCTCCGGGGCGGCAAATGCAACCGAGGAAAGAACCAAGCCGGCAAACGCGAAACGCATGCAGTAAATCCTCCAGTACTTCACCAATATACGATGGTTTCCCTCCTTTTTGTTCCCTCTCTTTTTGCCCTAGATCGGGCCGAAAAACGGCTCGCGGCTCGCAAGATAACGCCTGACAGGCACTTAACGGCGTTAATTAGTAAAAAGGGCTATTTGTAATTTTTTGTAACGGGCGTTCCATCAATTTCCCGCCAAGGCGACGGAGATCCCGCCGGACCACTCTTCGGGACCGCGTAAACCCTCCATCGGATGCGTGTAAATCCAGTCAAATCAAGCATCGCCGAGCTTTCCCGGGTCGGAATCACGCGCACCGTTTTGTCCCGATCGAAAATCCAGCCCTTTTCATCGCGCGAATCCCACTCGACCACGTACGATTCGGCGTTTTCCAACGGTTCCCAGGCCAGAGTGACCTTCGCGCCGCCGCCGACCCAATCCAGTTGCTTGGGAGCGGAATTGGCCGCGCTGCCCAAACCCGATTCGAAATCGCTCCGCAACTCCGTTTCATTCACCGGACCGGAGCGGAAGGCGGCGACATTTCCTTTGCGGTCGATAATGACAAGTGTCGGATTTGTCAAGACTTCGAAGCGGCGCTTGGTATCTTCGTCCTGAACTTGCAAAAGGACAGCGCCAGCATCCTTCGCGATCTTCTCCGCGAGCAGCGCTTTCCCGAATTCCAGCGCAACCATTTTTCCGCTAAGCTGCTCTCGTGTCCATCGTTTACCGTCTAAATCCTCGGCTTCAAACGCCGGCGCGGGGTGGCGGATCACTTCACTTCCTGGAAATTGATGCGACAACTGCACCAGGTCGGCGGAGGGAGCTTTTTTCACGAAGCTGATCATGCGGTCGATGCGGCCGCGATCGGATTTCCAGACCGCTCGGGAGGCTTCGAGAAACTCGACCACGGCGTCGCGATCGCCGGCGTCGTAAACGTCCTGGGCGAGCGTCATATTCGGTTCAAACGTGGCGTTTTTTAGCGCTGTAAGCATCGTTACAGACGCAATTAAGCGTGTTTTTGCCCCGTTAAGGTCGCCCTTTGCGGCGGCAATACGTCCGAGCGTCGTCTGGGCCAGGTTGTAGGGAACCGCGGCTTTTTGGCTGGCGGCGAGCGCCCTTTCGGCGTCACGCTCCGCGGCGGCATCGTCGCCCGCGTCAAATTCCGCCATAGCTAGTCTGGCGATGACTTCCGGCCCGGTCAGCAGCGAATCCGCTTCCCGCAACAGGATCACTTTTCCCTTCGGATCGAGCGTCCGGTTGGCGAGAGCCGACAAAGTTTGCCCCAACGGCGTTTTCCATTCCTCGCCGGGCGGTGCGAGTTCCATGGCGCGGCGCAGGCAGCGCTCGGCAAGCAAGAGCACTTCGTCGCTTTCAAACTTCGGATCGGAACGTGTTTCGATTTTTCCTTGCGCGGATGCGAAAACGAGGCCGGCGCTGCCCACCAGATAGGGATTGGTAGAGTTATCGATTTCGAGATGCGCCGCTTTTGCCTCCGGCTTTGCGCGGAGGGCCGCAGTGCTGCCGAACTGGACATTTTCGCCGAGGCCGGAAATGCCCATGACGGCGGCTCCATCGACCAAGCCGCGGGCTCGGGAAATGGCCGGATCATTCGAATGCGCGTCGAGGAGGGCCAGTGCGGAGGGCACGTCGAGCGCTCGAAGATAGATAGCGGCGTTCGCGATCACCTCGGCTTTCGCGCCCGGCTGGGCCGCGATTTCTTTCCACAAGGCGACTGCCTCGGCGGATCCGGCGGGATCGGCAAGGCGTCCGCGAACCGGCAGCAGCAAGGAGGGTTCGGCGTAGATGTTCGCTTCAGGATGATGTTCGATGAGCCAGAGAATATTGCGCCGGCGGGCTTCGTGCACTTGCTCCAAGGGCCGAGCGGGCGCGCGGTTGGTAAGATTCACCAGCAGCGCGGTGCGGTCCGGCACGCTGTCCGGATGGTCGGCGATTTTCTTCTCCAGACGCTCGATCTCGGGAAGATTCTGCGCACTACTTATGACGGCCACGAAAAGAAACGCTACGATAGATCGCATGCTGCGGCCTCTCTTCTTCCTAATACTAACGGTAGCTCATGCGGCATCGCTTAGCGACAAGATTTCCGCGGCGACCGCCGGATTCGGCGGAACGGTTTCGATCTTCGCCAAGAATCTGGACACCGGCGCGACGTTCGCGCTGCGGCCCGATGACCGGGTCCGCACGGCGAGCACGATCAAGCTGCCGATTCTGTGCGCCACCTTCGAAGCTGTGAAGGAAGGCCGGCTGCAATGGACCGAGCTGATCACGGTGCATGACGCGGATAAAGTCTCAGGCTCGGGAATTTTGGGCGAGTTTTCGGATGGCGTGAAGCTCCCGCTGGTCGACCTGGCGCACCTGATGATTGTCCTGAGTGACAACACGGCGACCAATCTGGTGATCGATCAGGTGACGGCGGATTACGTCAACGAGCAGATGGACAAGCTGGGATTGAAAGGCACCAGGTCGATGAGGAAAGTGCGCGGCGATGGCGCGGATTTGAAGGCTCCGAGCGGTTTCAGCAAAGCCGGTCTGGATCCGGCGAATGTGAAATATGGGCTGGGTTCGTCGACGCCGCGCGAGATGGTGATTCTGCTGGAACGGATTGAGAAAGGCGAAATCGTCAGTCCGGAGGCGTCGAAGGAAATTTTGAAAATCCTGAAGCGCCAGCGCGACACCAACGGCATCGCGCGGCACATGGGCGATTTCGTGGTGGCCAATAAATCCGGCGCGCTGGACCATCTGCGGAGCGACGTGGGCATCGTCTACGCGAAGGGCAACCGGATCGCGATGGCGATCACTTGCGAAGATATCCCGAAGATCGACTGGACGTCCGATAACGAAGGGTTGCTGTTGATTTCGAAGATCGCGGAGATATTGGTGGGGGAATTGAAGTAACACACGTGAGATAATTTTTGGATATGGGTTGTAAACCAGTTTGCAGATGACGTCCACTCAGCCAGAACAGCGCCCGTTGCGTGTGCTGCATCTGGTGGCCATGCTCCAGAGCGGAGGCGTCGAGCGATGGGTTGTGGATCTTTGCCAAGCGGGCCGTTCCGAGAATATCGCCATGGATATCGCGGTGCTCATGGAGTCGCCGGGCATATTCGACACCAGGGCGCGGGAGCGGGGGATTCCCATTTACCACTGTCCGCGGGGCGCCAATTCCCTGGAATTTGTCAGGAATTTCCG
>JBEKPC010000016.1:0-54142 GCA_049521155.1 Bryobacteraceae bacterium | reverse complement strand
CGTTCTCTTCGATCTCCCCCTCCCCCCCGCCGATCGGCGCATCCGACGGAAAGTGATCGGTCCACAATATGGAATTGTCCGCCGTCCGGATCAGAGACACCCGGATCTCGCCCCGGTTCCCCTCCGTGGCGATCTGCCCGTCCAGCAGCGCGTCCACCGCCAGCCGCCGGCTCAACGTCCGGTAATCCGATCGATTCTCCCTGTTCGCCCCCGGCGGACCCGCATGTAGCCGCAGCGCATCCACCCGCGAAAGATCCCGCTCCACATCCTCTGCCATCCCATAAGCCAGCGCGTCGAACCGATGTTCCGCATCCAGGTCCACAAACGGCAGCACCGCCAGAGTCGAAAACCGGGGAGCCGTCTCCGCCTGCTTCCGCATCCCAATCGCTACACCGCCCACCGCAATCGCCAACAGCGCTCCCGCCGTCCACGCGATCTTTGAATTCCGCCCCGCACTCCGCCACGGGGCTTCTCCATCCTGCGCCGCCTGCGGCATCTCCGGCGCCAGCCGGAACTTCGGCACATACCCGCCCTTCGGAATCTCGATCAGGACCGGATCCGCCCGCCCTTCCGCGCTGTAATATTGGCCCAGTTTCTCGCGCACCCTGCGCGCCTGCGTGCGCACCACGGAATCCGCCTTGCAGTCGTATCCCGGCTCCCGGCCGAACACCTCCACGCCCAGCGTCGATTCTTTTATGTCGCCGCCCCGCTCCGCAAGCGTTTCTTCCACCACGTGGCTCAACAAAGCCACGCTTCGTGGATACTCCGCAAAGTGGGGCGTGCCCAAAATCCGCGCCAGTTGTTCGCGTACCTGCTGCGCCGAAGGCCGGCCGCTGCTTTCATCGGTGCAGAAACTGCTCCCCATGCTTGCTTTTTTCCTAGAAGCGAGTTTATCACGCAGCTCCAGGCCATGAATATCGATACAGTGAAATCAGCGGGATCACGGGGTGCGCACCCCAAAAACCTTGTCGCCTGCCGCAGAAAAGTCTACCATCACTTTCATGGCGCGACTTCAAACCCTCTTCTTCTGTTCTTTCTTGCTGCTCTCCGGCATATGCGCCCGCGCAGGCTCCATTTTCAACGTGGACATCTCCAGCTACTCCACAAACTTCTGCTGCTGGAGCACTCCCGAATCCACCGCCGTCGAAGGAGGCGTCTCCAATACCGGATCTACCCTCACTTTTTCGGACCCTAACGCCGACTACGTCGCCGTTGGCTTCGTCGCGCCGTTCAGCGGATATCATTCCGGTTCTGTGACGATCGATACCGGCGACACCAACCTCCTCAGCTCCAATGTCGACGTGAACACTCTCATCAATTTGTTCAACGGCCAGCTCGGCGACCAAGTCACCATCACCTTCACCAACAGCCTCAGCCAGACCGACGTCTTCACCCTTACCGATGGAGCCACCGTGCGCGACTACCATAACAACAACAACGGCGGCGATACTCTGACTGGAACCGGCACCGGCGTCACGGCCGTCAACTGGTGGAATAATGGCGTCATCGACACCAACGGCGATGGGAGCGTCGAGCCGGACCAGCGCCTCGACGCCCAGACCTTCGTCTTGCCCTCGGCTTGGGCCGGCACCAGCCTCACCAGTATGGAAATTCAATACGCCGGAACCAATTCCGATGACGCCGTACTCTCCGCGTTTCAAATCGACGACCTCGGTGGATCCAGCCCAATTCCCGAACCATCGACTCTGGGATTGGTCGCCGCTTCGCTCGTGACCCTCGGCGCCTTCGCGCGCCGCCGGAAAGCCTAAGCTCCGATAAATCGAGTAGTTTGCTCTTCAACCTTCGCGCAATCGCTCATTCAGGCCGGCTTCGCTCCGGCCTCACGGGACGGATGCGGTATCTTTCCACCAACCCCGCTGCGGAGCTTTCGCTGCCCTGCTGTGAGAAGTGGCTGGCTGAGCGGATCGCTGATGAATCAGCTATTGGTGTTCCTCCGCGATGCTTTGGGCGGCCGAATCGTCCGGAAGTCCAGTGTTTAGTCTTACTTCACCCTCAATAGTTTGGCAGTGATCCCCGAAATCGTGATTCCGAGTTCCCGTTCTAGTCCTACTTCGCCCGCGCGCGTAATGCGCAGGGCTCGGCTGCCGGGATTTGCGACTATCCAACGGAGCTCGGTTAGACGGGACAAAAGAGCTACTCCCAATGCTCCGCCAAGATGATAATAGCGTTCCGTCCAGTCAAGACATGCCCGTCCGGACACGGGAAGCGTTATTCCCCACTGGCGGCACCAATCTTGACCGGGACCGGTCAGGCAGTACTCCTTCTCGGAATGGGCGACCAGGAGCTGGCGATCGAGGAGCACCCGATGGATCTCAACCGCCAACGCACCGGCGAGATGACGGTAACAACTGCGCGCCAAGCGCATTTCCTTGACGCGCTCCGATTCATTCCGGGTGCGGCGCGCAGGTGCCAGAGCGGCAATCGATTCGAGTGTTGCAGCGACCCGCTCATTCGCCAGCCGGTAGTAGCTGTGCTTGCCTTGCCTTTCGACCGTAATTAAAGAAGCGTCCAGCAGCTTGCGGAGGTGGAAACTGGCGGTTTGCGGCGCGACGTTGCCGGCGAACGCCAATTCTCCGGCTGGAAGCGCCCGGCCGCCGACCAGCGCAACCAGGATCGCCGCGCGCGCAGGCTCCCCTATCAGCCCCGCGATCAACGCGACATCCGGCCCCAGTTCCACCACAGCATGGTATCGCAACAATCGTAAACACAGTTCCATCCCGATCGAATCGACTACAAACGATCATCCTGTAAAGTTGCTATCAGGAGCGTAAATTACATGGAAACCACGCGAACCATCCTGATTTCCGGAGCGGCCGCTCTGGCGATCGTCGCCCTCTGCGGGCAGACCCCGGCAAAATTCACCGAACTTCAGCGCCGCGAGATTCCCGGCACGGGACGGGAGGGCGTGACGACGATCGCTGTGATCCCGCCTGGTGAGACATCGGCGAGACATAGCCATCCGGGTGAGGATTTCGGGTACCTGATCGAGGGGACGATCGTGCTGATGGTGGATGGGAAGCCTCCGGTGACAGTGCACGCCGGCGAGGTATTTTTCACCCAGCGCGGCCAAATTCACAATGCCCGCAACATTGGAACTACCGTGGCGCGGGCGGTCGACACTTATGTCATCGACAAAGGAAAGCCCGGCATTATCCCTGCTCCATAACGCCGCGATTCCGCTATCATCACCACATGCGGCATCTTGTGGTAACGGGTTTTGTGATCTCGCTCGCGCTGCTTACCGGTTGCGCGCGGGCGCGGGTCACGACCGAAATTCGCAGCGGCGCGCTGACACGCACCGTGGCGCTGACCGGTCAGGAGAAGAAAGAAGGCCAGATGGATATGGGCGGCTCCATCGAGGATTCCTTCATTGTTCCTTCCGGTGACGGTTGGAAATCCCATGCCGAGAAGAAAGATTCCAATCTGACCACTACGTTCGAACGGACGCTCACGCTGGGCGTCCCCCTCACGGGCGATCTTTCGCTCAAAGGCGATGAAGGCAAGCCGGCATTCGTCAATGAGGTCACGGTGACGCGGGTGGCTCCGCGCCGATTTGAATATCGCGAGACGCTTCGTTGGACCGGCTCGGCGCCGGAAAGCATGAAGTTCAAACCGGAGAATCTGGCTCAATTGAAGGCCGCTCTACCGCCGGCGCTCGCGACCGATGAAAATGCGCTGGGAATCGCGAATAAGGCGGCGGTGCTCATGATGCCGGTGATGTTTGGTCCAGGCGATCCGTTGCTCGCCGTCGCGCTGATGCATCCTGATCTGGCCGCGCGGCGGGCCAGCCAAAGGATCGGCGCCGTGATGCTGAAGGCGCTCGAGGACCAGTTCGGCGATAAGATGACGCTGGCCCAACGCCGCTCCGTGACGATGAAATTGATCGAAACTTCCTTCGTCCAGGCGAAGCCGTCCGCGCCCGATCCAGCGGCAGGGCCTCCGTCGGGAAAAGGAGGTGCTGGGTTGACGCCGCTGATGTTCATCGTGAAATCGCCCGGAAAAGTAATTTCCTCGAATGGCGAAGTGGATGAGCTGACCGGCGAAGTTTACTGGGCGCTGTTCCCTCCGGCAGCGGCCCTGAAACCGGTGGTGCTGACGGCGGTGGTGGAGATCGATCAATAAAGTGCGCACGCTATCCTTTTTATTGAAAGGCGGGCCCAACTCGGCATGCGTTCATGGATCATGGCGCAGACGTGGCGCGACCTGTTATTTGCTCACTGGCCTGTGCCCGCGGCCCAGTTGGCCCACGCGGTGCCGCCACAGTTCGAGTTGGATCTTTGGGAGGGGCAGGCGTATATCGGCGTGATTCCGTTTCGCATGGATCGCGTCCATTTGCGCGCCCTGTTTCCATTGCCCTGGCTCTCGGCAACCCCTGAAATCAATGTGCGGACCTATGTGAAATGCGGTGGCCGCGGCGGAGTCTATTTCTTGAGCCTGCATGCCTCGAACTTCGCCGCCGTGAGCATCGCGCATCGGTTTTTTCATTTACCCTACTTTCAGGCCGCAATGAAAGTCGAGAGCAACGAAGAGACGATCCATTACGATGCGCAAGCCGGAGACGCGGCGTTTCGTGGCTGTTATCATCCATCGGGTGAGGCCGCGTTCACGCGGCCCGGAACGCTGGAGCACTGGCTCACCGAACGGTATTGCTTTTTCGCGCTCGATCGGAAGGGAAATCCGATCAGAGGTGAAGTCGACCACACGCCGTGGTCCTTGCAACCGGCCGAGGCATCGATTGAAGTGAACACGATGACAGCGCCGTTCGGAATCCGGCTGCCGGATGTTCCACCGCTGCTCCTTTTTTCCCACAAGCTCGACGTGAAAATGTGGATGCCGGAGCGCGTCTGACGATGCGCGCCTGGATTTATCGCAAGCTGATTCGACCTTTCGTCGACTTGCTGAAGCAGGGCGTATCGCCGGAAAAAATCGCGCTGACGATTGCCATCGGGGTCTCGCTCGGCGTGATTCCCATCATCGGCTCGACCACCATGTTATGTACCTTGGCCGCGGTCACGTTGCGGTTGAATCTGCCGGCGATTCTGCTAGTCAACGGCGTGGTGTATCCACTGCAATTGACGTTTTTGATTCCGTTTCTGCGCGCCGGCGCGTGGCTGTTTCACGTCGAGGGTCCGAAGCTCACCGTGGTGCAGATTTTTAGAATGATTCGCGCCAGCGTGTGGCAGACGATCGTCACTTTGTGGCTCGCCACCATGCACGCGCTGGTGGTATGGCTGATCCTCGGATGCGCGGTCAGCGGCCTGGTCTATCTGATCGTGGTCACACTGCTGCGGCGGTTCTGGCTTCGTCCGTCTGTGGTAGATTGAGGACCTTGCGAGATATTTATTCGTCTCCGCCAAACAATTTTTGTACAGTTCCGACGGCTTGCCGGCTCGTATCTATAAGCTGATGCTGGATGGTGCCTCCAAAGCATGACGCATATCAAAGGATTATTGCGAGGACCGAAGTTCAACGGCCGCCACTCCACTGTAATTCCCAGCGCGATCCCCGCCGTCGAGGCTGCCCGCGACTGCGAGCATGTCACGAAAATCGCATTGGGCGTCATCACCCCGATCAAGACCGGCACGGAGCATCTGAAGTTCAGCGCGGTCAGCGGCGGATTGAAAATGCAGGTGCGCGGCGTCCACGCGATCCAGGTATTCTGGCTGTACACGACGCGTCCTGACGACGCCATCGCGGAAATCGAAAAGAAATGGGACCAGCGTTAATATGGATATCGTCGACCTGCTGCTCGGCAAGCCCCTCGGCACTGAAGATGAGAAGGCCGAGCGGATCGGCGCCGTAAAAGGCATCCCGATTTTCGGGCTCGACGCGCTCAGCTCCGCCGCCTATGGGCCGGAAGCCGCGCTCACGCTTCTGATTCCGCTGGGCATGGCCGGCGTCGCCTACATCCTGCCCATCACCGCCGCCATCGTGGTGCTGCTCGCGATCGTCTACTTCTCCTACCGGCAGACGATGGAGGCGTATCCGTACGGAGGCGGTTCCTATACCGTGGCCACGGAAAATCTCGGCACCGGCGCAGGCCTGCTGGCAGCCGCCGCGCTGATGATCGATTATGTACTCACGGCCGCCGTCGGGATCTCGGCCGGCGTGGGCGCGCTGGTCTCCGCCGTGCCGTCGCTCCAAAGCCATACGCTGGCGATGTGCCTCGGCATCCTCTTGATATTGGCCGTGGTGAATCTGCGCGGCGTGCGGGAAACCGGCGCCATCTTCATGATTCCCACTTACGTGTTCATCGTCTGCTTGCTCGGCATGATCGTGCTGGGCGTGGCGAAGGTGCTGCTGGCCGGCGGACATCCCGTTCCCGTGGTCGCCCCGCCTAAACTCAGCGGCGCTACGGAAGCGATGGGCGTCTGGCTGATGCTGCGCGCTTTTTCGAGCGGCTGCACAGCTATGACCGGCGTCGAAGCGGTCAGCAACGGCGTCATGGCGTTCAAGGAGCCGACCTATAAACACGCGCAAAAAACTCTGACCATCATCATCGGAATTTTGATGATCATGCTGCTCGGCATCGCGTATCTGGCCCCCGCGTATGGCGTCGCGGCCACGAATCCGGAAGGCCCTGGTTATGAAAGCGTACTCTCTCAATTGCTCGGCGCAATCACCGGAAAAGGCGTCTTCTATTGGATCTCGATTGGCTCCATTCTGCTGGTGCTGTCGCTCTCCGCCAACACCGCCTTCGCCGATTTTCCCAGGCTCGCCCGAGCCATCGCGGCCAACGGTTTCCTGCCCCATTCTTTAACCCTGCGCGGACGGCGGCTAGTCTTTTCCCAAGGCGTGTACGCTCTGGCCATCCTTGCCGGCGTGCTGCTGACGATCTTCGGCGGCGTCACCGACCGCTTGATTCCGCTCTATGCGGTCGGCGCGTTTCTGGCCTTCACGTTATCGCAGGCAGGCATGGTGGCTCACTGGCGAAAGGTCGGAGGAGCAGGCGCTAGGCGCAGCATGTTCGTCAACGGACTCGGCGCAGTCGCTACGGCGATCACCGTCGCTGTGGTGCTGATCGCGAAATTTATCGAAGGCGCATGGATCGTGGTGGTGCTAATTCCCGCCATGATTCTCGTGATGCGCGCTGTAAAGCACCACTACGACCGCGTGGAGCGCGCCACCGCGGCGCCCGGCCCGGTCGATACCGCGAACCTCTCCGAGCCGATCATCATCATACCGGTGGAACATTGGAGCGTCGTCTCGGAGAAAGCTCTGCGCTTCGCCTGGCGCCTGTCCCACGACATTCGCGTGGTCCATGTCGAGTGCGGAGACACCGACCAGCTCACCAAGGACTTCGCCAATCTGGTGGAAGCTCCCGCCAAGGCAGCCGGTTTGGCAGTCCCCCAACTGGTGGTGATGAAATCGCCGTTCCGCTTCATCATTCGTCCGATCCTGAACTACGCGCTCGGCCTGGAGCCGGCCAACCCCGATAAAACCATCGCCGTACTCATTCCGGAGCTGGTCGAAAGCCGCTGGTATTATTTCCTGCTGCACAACAACCGTTCCCAGGTCCTGAAAGCGCTGCTCCTGTTCAGCGGAAACCAGCGAACCACAGTAATTAACATCCCCTGGTATTTACCCGAAAAATAGAGCGAAAACAGCAGAACCTGCGAAAAATCGTGGACAGAGTAGTTGTCCCCAATTTTTCGCCCCATCCACTCAGCCCCAGCGTTTTCATTCCCACTGTCGCCCGACCTCCGGGCAGGCAAACACTTTTGTTTTGGATGTGCCCAACTGCCAAATTGTGGGGCAGGTTGCCAACCTGCGGACCGATTGCCAATCGGTCCATCCGGGCGAGAGGCCGGACGCCTTGGCATCTGAACCAACAGCGTTTTCGAGAATATTTGTGAGGCGGCGCCATTCCCGCATCGCTACCGAGCCGTGACCGCAGGGAGCGGAGTCTTCGTCGATGTTTTCAAGAGTGTCGACGCCAGTGAATGCCCGCTACCCCTACTCGAGCGCCGCCGCCAGCTTCCGCGCCGCCGCATCTGCTTCCTTCTGATTCAACCCCGCGACTCCCGCGATCCATGCGCCTTTCGCGAACACGAACACCGGACGCCCGGCATCGTTTCCAAAATATCCGCCGAAGGAGGGAATCAATTTCGCATCCGTCAGCGCGCCTCTCCAGTCGGGTAGCATCAACGCCGCGTCGTTCGCGCTGGCCGTCTTCGCCAGGAACATGTCGTACTCCGTTTTGCCCTTTTTATAGTGCGCCTGCGTGCCGCCAGGCATGAACGGCTTTCCCAGTAATTGTTTCTCCACCACAATGGTTCCGGCCAGGTTCGGCTTCGGGAAGCGGCGCGATTCATCCGCCGGCGGCAGCGCCTCCACCGGCTTAGCGGTCTCGACCGGCTTCGGAGCCTCGGCTGGCTTGGATTCGCAGGAGGAAAGCAGGATCACGAAGGCTGCAACGGTCAGCGTGCGCATTTCATTAGAATATCGCCATTGCTGCCGTGGTATTTTGATTGAATGTCTGTAGACGAGGAATTACAAGAGCACTCCGAACACGCCAAGGAGCCCTTCGATAAGAAGGTCGCCGTCACCATGGCCGTGATTGCCGCCATGCTCGCCATCGATGGCGTGATGTCGCATCTGTTCACCACCGAGGAGCTGCTTCTGCAACAGAAAGCCTCCGACCAGTGGGCCTACTATCAGGCCAAATCGATCCGCAGATACAACTCCGAAGTAGCCGCCGATGTCTTCAAGGGCATCCACAGCGAAGCCGCCGAACCCTCCGTCGCCAAGTACGAAAAGAATATCGAGAAGTACAAAAAAGAGAGCGAAGAAGTCAGCGACCAGGCCAAAGATTTCGAGAAGGAGAGCAAGCTGAAAGGCGATCAGGCGCATCGCCTCGATTACGGCGAGGTCTTCTTAGAAATCGGAATCGTCTTCGCATCTATGGCGATTCTGACCAAGCGCAATCTGATCTGGTACGTTTCAATGTCAAGCGCCCTGGTCGGCCTGCTCATCGCCCTCTCGATGTTCATGGTCAAATCCTGAAGATTGCTAAACATCCCATTCTGGGGGGGGGCGCAGGCGGTTCCGCCTGTGTCTTTCCGAATTTTTCGTCAGTGACCAGGAATTAACTAGACAGATTTCAATCCCTAGTGGGGTGGACCCCCCGGTCCGCGGCCGACGCCCTCGTCGGCCTTCCGAGCCCCAGCCTCCTACCCCTCCGGCAGCAAAATAATCAACTCCAACTGCGGAGTCGGGAAATCTCCCGGCACAAACGCCGCCAGATTTCTCGAACGCGTGATCGCTTCCCACGCCACGCCCGTCTGGCTCAAAGCGAAGTATTGATAATTCAGCTTTACCGGTATCGCGCTCGGCGGACGAGGCGTGTGCGCCAGCGTCACCCCCGGCAGCGCCTGCCGCACCAGGTGCTCGATATGATTCGCCGAGCATACTTTCACCAGATGCGGCGCTTTCGAAATCAACTCCGCCTCGCTCACCTCCGACCGCACCGCCAAATACATTTTGGTGTTGCGCAAATACTTATCGTCGGCCAGCGACGTGGCATAAATGGACGACTGCACTAGCTTCAGCGGCAGCGACACAAAGTTGCTCGGAATCACAGTTTCGAGCAACAGGCGAATCTTTTCGTCCAGATCCTCGAAACACAGATTCAGGTCGTCGTGCTCGTACTTGGGCAGATCGCGTGGATGAATCGTCGGCGAAAAAGTGGTCAGGCTGCCGGCCAGTCCAAGCATCGTCTGATACAGCACTTCGGGATGCCCGCGCCGCGTCTCGAACAAATGTTGCAGCAGCGGAAACTGCGTGTTGATGGTATAGAGCAGCCAGAAATTCGCGATATCGGCGGCCCCAAAATCGGCCAGGCTCAAGTTTTTTTGCCGCCTGGTGCCTGCCAGTTGGCTGCTCTTCGCCGCCAGAATTTCCACCAGGCGCCGCAAAATGGATACCAACAGATCGCTCGCCGCGATATCCAGCAGTGGCGGCACGAAGCGTGTATTCAGCTGAAACAATCCCGACGCCGCGCGTTCAACGCGGCCGATCCGCAGCACCGAGGAGTGCTGTTGCGACTCGCCTTCCACCAGGAACCGGAAATTCTTGCGCGCAATCTGAATAGGCCTCTCGGCCAGGCCCGAATTTTCATCGCGTGTCATCGATACTTCGGTCAGATAGCGCGTGTCGGCTTTCGATTGCGCCAGCGAAATATTCAACCCCCGGTCGCGCTGATGCGGAATCGCCAGAAACACGTCAAGCGTCTTCTGATCGGCCTCGAAACAATCCGCCAGAGGCTTCGGCGCGGGCGCGGGATCGGCTTCCGGGATGTCGAACAGCAGCCCATCGGGGAAAATTCCCGCCGCGTCGGCCAGCGCCACATACCCCGACGCCAGCGCCTCCTGGTTCCACTGCAAACGCCTGAAACCCCACGGCGCAAAGGTCAGCGCGTCGAGCTGAAACTTCAGCGAATTTTCGAGAAAGCGATCCTGCGTTTGAAGATACTGCGGGCTCAGCAACGTGCCCTTCATCCAAATCACCGGCTGCAATCGCTTCATTTGAGTCCTAATCTACCAGTTCTCACACCAACACAATGCTCTGCTGTTTCGCCCCGCGCGGCCCCAGCGAATACTCCACCGCCATTTCCGGTTTTTCACCTTCCACCACCAGGCGCGTCAGCGGTCCGAAAAAATCCACCGCTTCCTGCGGTATCAAGGCCGGCGCAATCGCCCGCAGCACCCGCGGATCCCAGAATCGATACGTCATCGGAACCCCGGCCGCCGTATACATTGTGACGAAACTTTTCAGATGCACACAGACTTCTTCGAGACTTCCCGGCGAAGTGCAATAAAACCCCCACCCCCGGCTCCACCCGTCCTTGACGACTACATCGAGCAGCCGCGCATGCGGCGGCAACTGCACCACATACGCCGCCACACGAAGCCCGTCGTCGAGTGATGCAAACTGCTCGCCCGAAGCGTCGAGAAACGCCGGGATGCGCGGATCGCGCAGCGGATCGAGCACCGCATATACATTTCCGCCGTCCCGATAAAGCGAGGTCAGCAACACCGATTGCCCGCGCGTAAATCCCGCCCAACTGCTGGTGTCCCCACCCGTCAATCCAAGGTCGGCGCGGCTGATCTTTGTCGTTCCGGGAAACGCGTCGGTGGGCATCGTCGCAACCCGCGGGGAGGGCTCCGGCGCTTTTGGCTGGGCTGCGTCGATATGGATGGCAAAAGTGCTGCCGCCCGCCGTGAGGGAATCTCCTTCCCGCAGAACAGTTTCGGAGGTGACTCGCTCGCCGTTCACGAAGGTGCCGTTGCTCGATCCGATATCGCGCGCGCGGGCTTGCATCCCGTCGTTTTCGATGGCGAAATGCTGCCCCGAAAGATAAGAGTCTTCGCCCAGCGCGTAATCGGACTTGGCGGTGCGGCCGATCCGCAGAATCGTTCCGGCGCGCACCTCGATCCGCCGCCCTGTGATCGGTCCGGATACCGCCTCTAGAATCACTAACATCGCGTTATACCAGTTATGCGTAAACGAAGTTCGAATCTGCTCCGACGCTCACGCTAATCGTTGAAAGTTTCTGTCCTTCGGCCATTCCAGCCAGCAGACGCCGCGAAATCTGCGGCAGTAGCGTATTGGTCAGAATATTATCGACATTGCGCGCGCCGCTCTCCACTTCCGTACAGCGCTTGGCGACTTCATCGATCAACGCCGGATCATAGTCAAGTGTTACTCGATGATTCTCTTGTAATCGCCTCTGAATCTTGGCTAATTTCAGCCTGATAATGGTCTTCAGCGCTTCGTCGCGCACCGGGAAATACGGGATGATCACCATGCGGCCCAGAAACGCCGGTTTGAAGATTTTATCGAGTTCCGGCTTCAACGCTTTAATGAGTCCTTCGGGGCTCGGCGCGGTTTCCGGATCGGCCATCAGCTTCATTAAAGTATCGGTGCCGGCATTCGACGTTAAGATGATGATTGTGTTCTTGAAATCGATGTCGCGGCCTTCGCCGTCTTCCATCATTCCTTTATCGAAAACCTGGAAAAATAGTTCGAGCACATCGGGATGGGCCTTCTCCACTTCATCGAGCAGCACCACCGAATAAGGTCTGCGCCGCACCGCTTCCGTGAGCACTCCGCCTTCGCCGTAGCCGACGTATCCGGGAGGCGAGCCCTTTAAGGTGGAAACCGTATGGGCTTCCTGGAACTCGCTCATATTAATGGTGATCATGTTGCGCTCGCCTCCGTACATGAGGTCCGAAAGGGTGAGCGCCGTTTCCGTTTTGCCGACGCCGCTGGGGCCTACTAAAAGAAAGACTCCAATGGGTTTATTAGGATCTTCCAGGCTCGCGCGGGAAGTCCGGATGCGTTCGGCGATCTGCATCAGCGCATGATTCTGGCCGATAACCCGCGATCCTAGAACGCTTTCCAAAGTAAGAACGGTGGCGATTTCATCCTTCAACATTTTGCCAGCAGGGATTCCCGTCCAGGCCGAAATTACTTCGCCGATGGTATGGCCGTCGACGCAGACTCGCATCAGTGGGGTTTCGCCTTGTAATTCAGCGAGTTCGGTGTTGAGCTGATCGAGCTCCGTTCGATCTCCGCCCTTTTCTTCGAGCTTCGTGCGCAGATCGCGAATTTTCATGACTAAATCGCGTTCTTTGGTAAACCGTTCATTCATCGTCTTCAAACGCTCTTCAGCCGCCGCTTTTTTCTTGGCGATGCTTTCCAGGCGCTCAGCATGATCAGTTCCCAACGACGCTTCCCGTTCGAGAACCCGGGTTTGCACTACCAGATCGTCGATTTCGCGCGACGCGTCTTCGATCGCGGCTGGGGTCGAGTTCTGCCCTAAGGAAAGCCGCGCACATGCGGTATCTAAAACACTTACCGCTTTGTCCGGCAACTGGCGGCCAGCTAAAAATCGATGCGATAACCGCACCGCGGCAGAGACGCCTTCATCTAGAATGCGCACGCCGTGGTGCTTTTCGAGCGCTCCGACAATTCCGCGCAGCATGACCATGCACTGCGCCTCTACAGGCTCTTCCACTTTGACCACCTGGAAGCGCCGAGCCAGCGCGGCGTCCTTCTCAAAAAACTTTTTATATTCACTCCAAGTAGTTGCAGCGATTGTTCTTAACTCACCACGAGCGAGGGCTGGTTTCAACAGATTGGCAGCGTCATTCTGGCCAGCCTGGCCGCCCGCGCCAATCATGGTATGCGCTTCGTCGATGAAAAGAATGATCGGAACCGAGGACGACTTTACCTCTTCGATCAGGCCTTTCAAACGGTTTTCAAATTCGCCCTTGATACCTGCACCTGCTTGCAACAAAGCGAGATCCAAGGTGTGGACATGGACGTTTTTGAGCGAGGGAGGGACGTCGCCGTGGGCGATTCTGAGGGCGAATCCTTCGACGACCGCGGTTTTCCCGACGCCCGCTTCGCCCGTCAGAATCGGGTTATTCTGGCGGCGGCGCATAAGGATATCAATGACTTGGCGAATCTCGGAGTCGCGGCCGAGCACCGGATCGATTTTGCCTTTTTTCGCGTTTTCGGTGAGGTTAACGGTGAACTGGTCGAGGTTGGGCGTTTTGCCGCCGCCGACGCGCGGAATGAGCGGATCGCCGGGGGCGGAGGAAGCCTGGACGACATCCTCTTGGGAGCCTTCGGTGATCTTTAGCAGCTCCTTATTCAGCCTTAATGCATCAATTTTGAGCAGTTCTTTGCCTTTAGTGGCGGTTAATCGCATCAATTCGTCGCTCGAAACCAGGGCGAGAATGACGTGGCCGCTGCGGATCTGAGGCGCGTTGAAATCGAGCGACGCGATCTGCCACGCCCCCGAAAGCATTTTCAAAACCGACGGACTGAACGCGGGGGTTCTGGCGTTGCCGGTTTTGAAGCTATCGAGGCTGCGCTCGATTTCTTTTTGCAGGCGCGAGGTATCGACTTCGAACTGATGGAAAATCTTTGCGGCGTCGCTGCCGCTCTGATCGAGAAGCTTCAAGAGCACGTGCTCGATTTCGATGTCGTAGTGCGTGCGAGCGAGGCAGAGCCCGGCGGCGGCTTCCAGTGCGCCTCTTGTTGAGTCATTCAACTTCCCGATGAGACCTTTTAAATTTACGCTCATAGATTCCTTTTCAGATTGTCAGGATTGTATCACCTGCGTGGTCCTGTTTCGGTTGGGTGGTGGCCCACGAAGTCCAGCCGAGGCGCGGGGCGCCTCCTAATTCGCACGACGGCACTTCATCTTTTTTCAAAATCAGACGCACTTCAAAATCGAGCTCACCGCGTCCGGCAAATTTCGCGAGCGACTGCAAAGGCTCATAAGCGGTGCCGGAGGGAAGAAAGTCCAGATATTTTACCAGGGACAGAGGTCCGATATGGAGGCGCACGCCGGATTGCTGATGCCAGATTTCATCTCCGACGATGGCGCCGCCACCCAGTTGTTCGGATTCAGTAGAGGCGCGGTCGAAGATGCAACAGTCCTTGCGGGAGAGCGGGAACCAGGCGCCGGTGAATTGCTCGATTTCGACATCGACTTCGAAATAATCTTCAATGATGCGCTGCACCGCGGCAGCGGAACGGGGACGCAGAGCGAGCAGGCCTCCGTAGAACAGCAGCGAATCGTCATGGATCCGCAAACGATTTTCCAGGTTTAGCGAACCAATGCCGATCAGGTCCATCAGGTGATGGGAAAATTTGTCGCGCTCGCCGCGCTCATAGGCGATGGTGAAGCGATATTTCTCCCACGCCTGATAGAACAACGAAATCATGCGGTGATTGAAAATATCGAAAAACTGGACCATTGCGAGGTCTTTGTGACGAACGCGGTCCAGAATGAGTTCGGTGTAATAGAGCGGTAGAACGCCCATGGGTCCGGTGAGTCCCATGAAATTAACGACCAAAACGGGCACGTCGCCGTCCCACACAATCTGCTGGATGGAGCTGGCGGGAAATGGAAAGGAGCTGTGAGCGTTGAAGCGCATCACTTCTTTATCGGGGCTGACGAAGCGGCCGACCGGGGCGCGGTCAGGGAACAGGCGCTCAATCAGGCGCACGGCTTGGAAGAACTCGAACTTACACGGATTCTCCCGCAGGAGGACTTGCATGCGCGCGTAGCGGGCGGGGGATTCGTGGGGTTGGGGGTTCATATTGTTAGCTCCGCCGGCCGGACGTCGACACTCTCGAAAACATCGACGAAGACACCGCTCCCTGCGGTCACGGCTCGGTAGGGATTCGGAAGCGTCGAGTGTTTTCGTGTCTGCAGAGCCGTTCCCGTGCTAAGCGTCCGGTCTGCGCCCGGATGGACCGATTGGCAATCGGTCCGCAGGTTGGCAACCTGCCCCACGACGGACCACATGGTTTTCATCGCTATCGGTGCGGCAATTGGCACTACATTAAGATCGTTTGTCCTGCGCGGGGGGGCCATTCTTTTAGCGTCTCCTTTCTCTGTTTGGTACGCACCGCTAGCTGACTGAAGCTGTTGAGGGATACGTACTCGCCCAGAAATCGTTCAATGACGCTGGCGAATAGAAAGACGCCGCTGCCGGTGAACATCTCCTCATCGAGTTCGAGCAGGACACGGGTGCCGCGCGCGAAGGTGATTCCGTTTTCTGAAACCAGGCGCGCGAAATGGCGGGCGCTGGAGAGCGACGTGATGCCGTCGATCTGCTTTTCCGAATAGGCGGAGCCGGTGAAATTGTAGAGTTTGAGGATCTCCTGAAACGCTTCGCGGCCTTCTTCGACCAGCGAAAGATAGTTGAGAGAGAGGTGCGAAATCAATCGCCAGAGAGCGGCTTTTCCGGAAGGAGGACGCACGGAGGCGGTTGGCTTACGAAGGGCGACAATGCGTTTGATGGCGGCTCCGCCTTCAATTTCGAAATCGCCCGCTTCATTGGCGAACGTCAGGCGGGAAGGCAGATCGCGATTGGTGCAGGTGGTGCGCAGCGTCAACGTATCGACTTCAGGAAGGACGGCGCGGGCCGACAGATCGACCAGCGAAACGGACATTTCCGTGCCTTCATCGCCGGGCTTCGAGGACGGGCGTCGGTGGGCCAGCCAGAAGGTCTGCTTCTTATCTCGTTGAGAGGCGTGTCGAAAAGAATAGAAGGGCTCAAAGCGCTGCACTTCATTCGATTGTGGATCGATGCTGAGCACTTCGTCGATGGAAAAAATTTCGGTGGCTTGCGGACGGCGGACATCCGGAACAACGGGGTATTCGTAGCGGCGCTGGTCGAGCAGGATGGGCTCACAGGTCTGCCGGAAGAGGTTCACGATGGGTGTGGCATTGACACGAAAGGTCTTGGCATTGACGCCTAATTCGAGAACCTGACGGCGCTCCGTTTGCTCGAATTGGGAGAGGAGAAAGACGAGCTCGAAACGATTTTTAAAGCCGGTGGCGAGGGCTTCGGCGAGTCCGGATACATCGAGGAAGAAAAACTTATCGGGAAAAGTGAAATATTCCTGGAGCAAGCGATAGCCGGGGAAACTGCGGCGCGGATAGGGCAGCATGGATTCGGCTTCACTGAATCCGGCCGGGCGCAGGCTATCGCCGCGCAGCACGACGGCGCGGACTTTCGAATTGGGAGTAGGGTCGCGCACTAGAACCTGCACCGTATTGGCGCAGAGCAGCTCATAAAGCGTGTGCGAAACGTTGGCCTCGCCGGCGATGTGGACACGAAGCGTATCGATGCCGAGGGCGGGAAGCGGGACATCCGGCGGAGCACGAAATTCGATGCGCACGGCGGCGACGGCGTCGAGCGATTTCACAGCCGGCTGAAGGCGGTCGGGCGAAGTCCACTCGCCGGCCATGATGCGCAGAGGGAGCACGGTGGTATCGAAACAGGTGCGGAACTGGCACGGCACGCCGGCAACGGGACGGGAGTTGAGAACGGTGCCGCGGGGAATTTTCTGGGGCGCGGAGGCGCCACCCTGCTCCGCATCGAGATGCATCTCGACGATCGACATGGAGGGCAGAGGGCGGATGTAATGGGGATAGAGGATGCTGAGCAGGGCCTCTGTGATCTCCGGAAATTCGTCGTCGATTTTAAGATGGACGCGGGCGGCGAGAAAGGCGAAGGCTTCGAGCAGGCGCTCGACATGAGGATCGTCACACTTATCGGATTCGAGGATCAGGCGGCCGGCGATTTTGGGATATTTTTGTCCGAACTCGGCGCCGAGCTGGCGGAGGTAGTTGAGCTCGTTTTCGTAGTAGAGGAGGAGCTCATCACGCATGGGTGGGCTCTCCAAGAGTCCGGGCTGCGCCTGGATGAACCGATTGGCAATCGGTCCGCAGGTTACCAACCTGCCCCACATAAGCGGTAAGCACTAGCGCTCTCCTCTGATTTGATATTCGCCGTTGGCTAGTTGGAGTTCGCCGTCGAATGAGACGTGTTCCGGCGAAGGGTCCATTTGGAGGGAGCCTTCAATCTGGAAACGGACGGCGCGCGTTCCGACGCCGGAGCCTTCAACCAGGGACACGCGCACGTTCTCAAGGCGGGGTTCGAAGAGCGCGACCGTGCGTTCAATTTCAATCAGCAGGGACTGCCGGTCCTTGGGCGAGTTGACGCTGAGCGCGGAAAAATCGGGCAAGCCGTAGTTGAACAGAGACTGAGAAAGCTCCACCATCGATTCCGGCGCGGCGTTGGGATCGCGGCGGGTGTTGAGCAGCCATTCGAGATCGCGGCGCAGGGCGGCCTTCAATCCGCGGACGCTGGCGGAGCGCGTTCGATAAGGATCGGCGGCGCCGCCGGTGGGAATGGAGCGGTCGCGATCGCGGTCCCGATCGCGGTCGACGAGGCGATCAATCAAAGGCTGGGTGACGGGTAAATCGGCGTCGTTTCTAGCCATGGCAGGTTATCGGCCGCACTCCAGCGCCTGCACCGGATCGAGGCGGGAGATACGCGCGTATAGTTTCTGTTTAACGGCTTCATCGCGCTGCAACTTGTAGAGCATGGCGAGGGGCTGGGCGACGATTTCGCGCGCTTCCCATTCGTCGAGCTGATGCTGGTCGATCGATTGGGCCAGTCCTTCGAGAATCGGCTGGGCCAGCGTCTCATGGCCGGTCATGATGCAGATCTGGGCGAGCTGTAGCTGGCTCTGGAAACGCGCGCGTCCGGATTGCTGGCGTGGAATTTCGGCGGCGAGCATCTGGATTGCCTCTGTGGCGCGTCCGGCGCGGGCGGCTTCGACGGCGAGAATAAAAGTATCGGGGGGCGCAGGTCCGGAGGGCGTGGAGGCGTTATCGCCGGGGTCGTCGAACACAGCGGCGGCGGGCGGAAGCTCGGGCGGCGCGGGAGAAGCGAGATCCTTCAACCAGGCGTGCGTTTCGGTGCTGGCGACGGGGGTCTCGTCTGAAAATTCCCATTGCGGCATGCGCGGAAGATCGGCGAGCAGGGCGCGCACTTCACTGCGGATGGCGAAGGCGACGTTGGCGTAGCCGCTCTGCTCCGTCGCGTTCACGACGTGGCGCTGAAGGTCAAGCCAGGCACGTCCATAAGGCTGCGCCATGGCGGTTTCGGCGGCTTCAATGAGCTCGCTCCAACTGGATTCGGAGGCCAGGCGCTTGATGGTCTGGCGGACGCTGGTGGGCGGAGGAACCAGCAGGCTGGAATCGGGGGAATCGCCGTAGCCGCGCAATTCTCCCCAGCGATAGCCGCGCAACATCAGATAGGGCGCGGGGCTCGACGCATCCTGCTCACGAAGAAATTTCGCAACAGCCTGAAGACGGAGCGTGACGTCGTCCAGATCGACAGGATCGAGACCGACGGTGGATTTCTTGCGCGCGGGAGCGGCGGCTTGCGCGGGTTCGGATGACCCGGAAGCTTCGAAGGATTCGGTCTCGGGCTCCGGTTCAGGCTCGGCGTCAGATTCCGGAGCGCTGCGGCCGGGGCGCCTTTGCAGAATCTGATTGGTGGTGTGCCGGACCTCTTCAAGAGCAGTCCGCAGCGGGTAGAAACTGGGAGCGTCGTTGCCGAATTTTTCATCGCACAGCGAGCTGAGCGAGGCAACGGAGGCGAGACATCCATCCATGGCCGCGACCCAGGCTTCGTAGGTCGCCGTGGAAGTGGAGGCGGCGTCCTTATCAAAATCCTCGACTGTGGGCTTGCCTTCTTTGATGGCGAGCTGGCGGGCTTCCTGCTTGGCTTCGCTCTGCGCGGCGTCCTCTTCGGTGCCGACGCGGCGCGATTCCTGGAAATGAACCAGGCCGAATCCGCCGGAGGTGATGGGGGTGAAGCGGACGGTATCGACCAGACGCTCCCCGACCCAGCCTAGCAGCACGATGCGCGGCTCCAGATCGTCATCCTCAATTTCGGGATAAAAGGTGTCCCAAAACTGTTCGAGAAGGCCGCGTAAAAGATCGAGGCCTTGCAGCAGACCGGCGAACTTTTCGCGATGGAGAGCAGCCTCGGTGAGCCAGACGGCGAGTTGCAGATCCTTCGAGCGCTCCGCGATCGATTTACTGGTGAGGTCGACGACCACACGGTAGTCGGCAACCTTGCGGTCGCGCTGCCAATCGCCTTGCGGACCGGCGTCATCCTGGCGGCGCGCTTCCTTAATCTGATCGTAAACAGGATCGTAGCGGAGGCTTTGTCCGCTGGGGTTATCGCCGGGAATCGGTGTCAGCAGATCGGCGCGGAGGGGCATAGCTCACTCCCCTTGAGCTTCTACTGGAGTGAACTCAATCTTGCGGATTTCGAGCAGAGGCACGTCTTCGCCGTCGACGGAGAACATGCGTTGACCGGAGGGGACGGTGATGCCATCGGCCTCGGCCCACTCAGTGGAGCGGCCCAGTTTGATATTGTCGTCGGGGTCGCGCCAGGAAAACGGCGCGAGGACGGGCAGGAGCACTTCGCCCAGCTCCTTATCCTTGAACGCGGGGCCGGTGCGGACCAGCGCGGGAGCCCACAGCAAATCGCGCAGACGTTTGGGCGGTTCCATTTCGATCGATTCGATATGCTCGAAAGGGATCCACAGATAGGCGCCGGCGGCGAAGATCTCCAGGCGCGGGCCAAGTCGTGGATCGGCGTCTTCGAGGGTCTCAAAAGGTTCTCCGTTCAGCGTGCCGCCGCGAGGATTTCCCGATGCAGGAACAACCGGATAATCTTTTTTCGCGAACAGATCCTGACGAAGTCGTTCGGCGTGCAGGGCGGCGTAATAAAGCATCGCGCCCATTTTCGATTCTGGCGTCGCGTCGGCCAGCAGGTTCAGGTGCTTCTCGGCGCGATCGTAGTCGCCTTTAAAGCACAGCAATTCGAACAGAAACGTGCGGCGCCGGACGTCGGTGGGATTGTTCCTCACTTCGACGCCCAGCGCCTCGATCGCTTCGTTCAGTTTCCCGGCGTGGAAAAGCTCCGTAGCGCTCATGGAAAAGTTAGAGCTGCTTGTTTTGAATGCAGCTCCAGCCGCCCTTCAATTCACCCTCGAGGGTGCCGTCGGGTTTCTGCGCTTTATAGGATACGTCGATGGTGGAGTAGTTGAAGGACACTTTTTCGGTCTGTGTCCAATCGTCCTTACCAGCGCTGCCACCTTCGTGTTCGTGGTCGCCGCCGGCCGATTCGAACAAAGAAACCAGGCAGTCGGTCAGCGTGATCTTATAGTGATCCTGCTGATCCTTGCCGGCTTTGCGCGCGGTCAGGACCACCTTCTTGATCGGTTCGCCGTTGCAGCAGTGCAAGAAAAGTTTGGGAGTCGACTTGTCGAGCTTCTTCCAGATCACCAGGTCTTCCACCTTCACCTTGCCCTTGCCAAGGCCACCCGTGCCACTGCCGGCCGATCCGGTCTGCACGGCTTTAAAACGAAACGAGAGAACCTCAACCTCCTTCGAGTGCTTCGAATCCTGGCTCTCGCCATCGATTCCGTCAAGTTTCAAGAAATAATCTTCTACGGCCATGTTGCTATCTCCTTGCCTCTATTCGCGTTGAAAATCAGAAAATCGGATCACGTTTCTACTTCTTTTGCGCAGGCGCCGGAAGATCCGCAACCAGACGCAGGCCGACACTGAGTTCATCGAGCTGGAAGTGAGGACGAAGGAATGCCACGGCGCGGTAAGCACCGGGTTTGCCGGGGATTTCCTGCACGTCGATTCTCGCCTCGCGCAAAGGATGGGAGGCCTTCACGCTTTGCGACGCCGTGTCGTCCGGAGTCACGTAGTTCTGAATCCACTGATTCAGGAAGCGTTCGCAATCGGAGCGCGACATGAAGCTGCCGAGCTTATCCCGCATCATCGCCTTGAGGTAGTGCGCAAATCGCGACACGGCGAAAATATAGGGCAATTGCGTCGATAAACGGGCGTTGGCGTTGGCCGCGTCCTTATCGTACATCTTGGCTTTCTGGCAGCTCTGCACGCTGAAGAACGCCGCGAAATCGTTGTTCTTGGAGTGCACCAGCGGGATGAAACCCTGGTCGGCCAGCTCTTTTTCGCGCCGGTCCGTGATCTGCACTTCGCAGGGACACTTCATCGCCAGATCGCCGTCGTCGGTGTAGAAATTGTGCACCGGCATGCCTTCGACGAGTCCGCCGCCTTCCACGCCGCGGATCGCCGCGCACCATCCGTACAACGCAAAAGCATTGGTCAGGCGAGTGCCCAGCGCATAGGCGGAGTTGCCCCACAGATACTTATTGTGATCCGTGCCGTCCACATCCTCTTCATACTGGAAGGCATCCACCTGCTTGGTCTTCTTGCCGTAAGGCAGACGCAGAAGCATGCGCGGAGCGGTGAGGCCCACATAGCGCGAATCCTCGCTCGCGCGGAACGATTTCCATTTGGCGTATTCGGTGCTGTCGAAGACCTTCGAGAGGTCGCGCGGCGCATCGAGAGTGGAATAACTTTCCAGGTTGAAGAATTCCGGACTGGCAGCCGACAAGAACGGCGCATGGGCGCCCGCGGCGGTCTGCGAGATGCGTTCCAGCAACTCGATATCCTCAGGACCCTTGCCGAACTGGTAATCGCCGATCAGGGAAGCGAAAGGCGCGCCGCCAAATACGCCGAATTCCTCTTCGTAGACCTTTTTGAACAGCGCGCTCTGATCGAATTCGGGGGCGCGCTGCAGGTCCTT
This sequence comes from Bryobacteraceae bacterium, assembly GCA_049521155.1. Taxonomy (GTDB): domain Bacteria; phylum Acidobacteriota; class Terriglobia; order Bryobacterales; family Bryobacteraceae; genus Palsa-187. Next base: position 32,093 of record JBEKPC010000016.1, on the reverse strand, counting down.
GAGCAGTTCGCGTTTCGAGACATTCAGGACCTTGATCTTCAGCTTGTCGTTGGTTTCGCTCTGATCGAGCATGTATTTCAGACCGCGCCAGCTCGCCTCCAGCTTTTGAAACGCCTCGTGATGCAGGATCTCATTGACCTGGATCGAGAGCAAATGATCGATCTGCGCGATGCGCTGGTTGATCATCGTCTCCGCATCCTTGCTGACGGTCATGGAGCCTTCGAGCACCTGGGCCACGAACTCCTTCACCAGGTCCTTGCCGCGATCCTTGGCGCCCTGGTCCTTGCCCATCCGCCCTTCTTCAACGATCTGATCGAGCAAACCGGTTTCGAGCACCTGCTCGGTTGCTTGCGACGCTGCTGTGTTCTCCATCTCAGGCATTGGAACCTCCCGCGGGCTTGTCCATTTCCTTCTTCAACTTGTTGAGCTTGTCCTGATCGCCGACGGCGCCAAGCAAGGCTTCCTCCAGCTTGTCGTTGCCTTGCAGGCTGGCGCGGAGGTTGCTCAGCTTCGTGCGCAGAGCCATCAGCTCCGACAGCGGCTTGACCTGTCTGACGACGCTTTCCGGCTCAAAATCGTCCATGCTCTTGAAATGCAGGTCGACTTTCAGCTTCGGAGCGTCGGCATCCTCAGCCAGTTTATTTTCGACGGCGAAGGCAAGATGCGGTTTCATCCCTTCCAGCACGCTGTCGAAGTTGTCAGGATTCACCTCGGTGAACTTGCGGTCGCGCAGACGAGCCAGCGGCTCCTCTGGCTGTCCGGTAAAGTCCCCCAGGACTCCCATCACGAACGGCAGTTCCTTAATCTCGATGGCATCGCCGACTTCCACTTCATAGGTGATATGCACCCGTGGGGGCCGGACGCGCCCTAACTTGGCATGTACGCTCTCTTTGGCCATAATGATCCTCGCTCTCCTTTTGTATGTGCGCGCAGAGGTATCTTTCGTTACACCCGCGGCGACAGTAAATTCTCACCCTTAGTCTTACTACGCGTTAAAGAAAGAGATTTCGGCTCAATCTGGACGAATTCCGCCCGCAGACGAGTATATCCGCGCTGGGGGGTAGAGTCAAGACTATCTAAACGCGCGGGACGCCAAATGGCTACCCGCCGTCCTTCCACTGCATCTCCGCATCCGACCGCCTGACGTAGTTGGCGTCGATCAAGGCCGGGTCCAGCGCGCGCCCGGCGGCAAATTCACGCGCCGCGATGGTTCCAATCGCACCGGCAAGCAGCCGCGAATCCGAAAGAATTTCGACCTCGGCAGGCAGTGACGCCAGCCACGCGTCCTGCTTCATCACCACCTCATCCTGAATCAGTTCGAGAGCCGCGTTGTAAACCGCGGCGTAAATCTCGCCGCGCCGCGCATCGATCCAGGGCGCGCGCAGGCCGCATGTTCCGAAGTACGCCATCGCCTTCAGATTCGACACGGCGACCACTTTGCGCGACGTCGCTTCCGCCAGCCCTTTCACCGCCGTGAGGCCGACCCGAACGCCCGTAAACGTTCCCGGACCCGATGCCGAGGCGAACGCATCGATATCCGCGATGCGCAGGCCGTGCCGCGCCAGCATCTTCTCAATAGCACCGAAAAGAACCTGCGCGAACCCGTCGGTCGAGTGCAGCGCCACCTCCTCGATCACGCGCTCATGGTCGACGATCGCGATGCTGCCGCGCTCGCTCGTGGTGTCGATCGACAAAAGCTTCAAGGAACCAACCTGAAAATCCGGTCGACCATGTACGCCTTGCCATTCGCATTCACGATATTTGCATGCAGGCTGAGCACCGCGGGAAGATTCTTGACCATCGAAGCAGGCACCTTGAGCGTCCCTTCCCTGCCCGTCCCAATGACGCGATACCCTTCGCCATCCGCCGCCACTTCCGCCGTCCACTCCACCAGTAACGATCGAGTGGACCGAGTCTCCTTGCGCGCCTTCAGCACAAAATGCGGCGGATGCAGCAGCGAAACTTCATTGTCTTCCGGCTCCGGAATATCGAACACTGGCTTATCCCCGGCGAGGGTAATTTCCTGCACCGGCACCGCGCGCGACTCGAATTTATAGGACTTCGCCATCCCCGCTTTTTCGCCCTCGCGCGAGATGTGCAGCACCCAGTCATGGGACCGGTCAGGCGGCTCTCCGGTGAATCGTTCGCCCGAATATCCTTTCTGCTTGAAGCGTTCCCCGTTGGCCGGATTAATCCACACCACGTCGTAACCATGGTGTTCGACGGCCACTTCAATCGGCCCCGGCTTCTCCACATAAATGATGTATTCAACGCCATCGAGCGCCAGGCCGCGGCCTCCGTCAACGCCGAAAAACGGCTCCAGCTCCCAATACCGGTTGCCCGCCATGAAGTCGTACCAGGCGGTCATGTAGGCGCCCGATCCGCCCGCCGGATACTGGCCGTTCATCGCCGCATTCCATAGATCGTGCGTGTTCGCAATGCCGGTCGCAACCGCCGGCGATGGATAGAACTGATGCTCCACGCCGCCGATATTCGCGTCGGTCGACCCATAGCCGATCATATCCATCCAGCCATCGCCCTCGAGCGCCGCCGACGTGACTTCCGCCATTGTGGTACGTGGGTGCTGATAAGGATCGAATTTTTTGATCAGCGCTCCGGCATCCTTCAAAATCGCGCGCCCGTGAGGTACGGATTCATAGGCGGCAAATCCCGCCCACGTGATATTGAACGCGGCCAGGCGCGTAACCACGCCGGTGAGGTATCGCTCGCGTTCCTTCCAGTCGTCTGGAATCGCAGCGAACAGAATATCCGCCGTCACCCCCTGGCGATTGATGGCGCGAATGCGCTCCGCGGCCTCTCCCAAATCGGCGCCGACTTCGAGCGTGACGCGCAGATGCGTGAACTTCTCCTTACTCTTGGCCGCGATCAGCGCATCAAACTCAGCGCGCGGCATCTTCAGAAAATTCTCGACATTGGACGCCATCCACAGGTGCGGCTTGTTATTCTCCGTCTGAAAATGATGGACATTCGCGACTTTCACAAAGCCCGGCGCATCCGAATCGGCCGCGTTAAACTGCCCCAGTTTGCCATCCAGGCGCGCAATGCTGCTCGATAGCCGGTACTCCCACGCGCCGCCCTCGGTGGGCGAGAAACGAATCACGAACCGGCGGTCTCCGTCGCGAAACGCGTGCATTAGATAGGTCCGGTGATGAGGCGAGCGAAACTCGGCCCGCAATTCGACCGCATCCGGCTTCTCATCCGCTTCGAGGTCGAACACCAGATCGCAAGGAGACCAGGCAGGCGTGGCCGGACAGGTAGGCTGAGCGAACAGCGGCAGGCTCAACAACAGCAAAATCGCCCAAAGCATCTGTTTCCAATATATCTGTTACGCTGGCCGGCATGATGCTCGATTGGAATGAATATCAGAAACAGCTCTCGACCACGATCGGTGAGATTGCCCGCACCAGTCCCGATATCGCCCGCGGTTATCGCACGCTGAGCGACGCCGCCTCTAAAACCGGAAAGCTCGACCCCAAAATTCGGGAATTGATTGCACTGGCCGTCGCCGTCTCGCTTCGCTGCGATGGCTGCATTACCGTGCATACCGACGCCGCGGCGAAGCACGGCGCGACGAAAGAGGAATTAATCGAAGCGCTCAGTGTCGCGATTTCCGTGAATGCAGGAGCAGCGTTGGTCTACTCCGCCCGCACCGTGGACGCGTTCGCGGCGAAAACCACCGGTAGCGTGCCTTAAATCGCCTCCAGAGCCTCTTCGAGCAACTGCTTCTCGTATAAATCGGCATAATACCCGCCGCGATCCAGCAATTCCGCGTGCGAACCTTCGGCGACCACCTCGCCGTGCTCGATCACAAAAATCCGGTCCGCATTGCGAATGGTCGATACGCGATGGGAAATCAGGATCGTCGTCCGCCCGTGCATGACGCTAGCCAGTTCGGACAAAATGCGCTCCTCGGTAGCCGTATCGACGCTCGCCAGCGCGTCGTCCAGAATCAGGATCCGCGGATTGCGCAACACTGCGCGCGCGATCGCCGTCCGCTGCTTCTGGCCGCCCGATAAAGTAATGCCGCGTTCGCCGACCACAGTTTTCAGACCGTCGGGAAATCCTTCAATATCGGGCGCGAGGCCGGCAATCGCCGCCGCTTGCCAAATCTCCCGCTCGCTCGCATCTTTCACACCGAATGCGATATTTTCCGCCAACGTCGCACTGAACAGAAACGTCTCCTGCGGAACATAGCCGATCTGGCGGCGGACCTCTTCCGGCGAAAATTCTCGCAGATCGATCCCATCGAGCGTAACCGAACCCGAGCTTGGATCGATCAGCCGCGGCACCAGATGGGCCAGCGTGCTTTTCCCGCTGCCGGTATGCCCGACAATCGCCACCGTCATGCCCGCCGGAATGCGCATGGTGATATTTTCGAGCGCCGGCCGCGCTCCATAATGAACGCTCGCATTGCGAAATTCAATCTCGCCGCGCAGAGGCGACGGAATCGCCCGCGGCCTTTCTGGCGCCGCGATTTTCGGACGTTCGTCGAGTAGCCCGCGCACCCGCGTCAACGATGCGCGCCCGCGCTGCATCAGATTCGCCACCCACCCCATCGCAATCAACGGCCAGACCAGCGTGCCCATGTAGGTGTTGAACATCACAAAGCTGCCGAGCGAGATTTTATGCGCCGCCAGGCGCACGCCGCCGAACCACAACACCAATAAAAAGGAGAGCCCCACCAGCGTCGTCAACAGCGGATTGAACAGGCCCGAAATTTTCGCCAGGCGCAGGTTCTCGCCGATATAGCCCTGATTCAGCTTCTCGAAATGGCCCAGTTCGGACTCCTCCTGCACGTAGGCGCGAACCACCCGCACGCCGGAAAGATTCTCCTGCACGCGGCTGCTGATGTCGGAAAACATGGCTTGAATCGCTTCGAAGCGATCATGAATCCGCCGTCCGAACACCAATACCGCGAGGCTCACGAACGGCGCCGGAATCAGCGCCACCAGCGTCAGCGGCCAGTCCACCCACAGCATCACGCCAACCGAGAGCACCAGCGTCAGGGACGTCTCGAACCAGTACATCACGCCCGGTCCCAGCATCATCCGCACGGCGTTCATATCGTTAGTGGCGCGGGCCAGAATATCGCCGGTCCGCATGCGGCTGTAGAACCCAGCGTCCAGCGTCACCAGGCGCAAAAACAGGTCGTTGCGCATATCGTATTCGATATCGCGCGAGATGCCGATCAGGATCACCCGCATCCAATATTGAAAGGTCCCCTTGGCGATGGCGATGCCGATCAGCAGGCCGCAAAATTCCAGCAGCAGTCGCAGGGAACGGTGCGCGGCCAGCGAATCCACCGCCGCGCGCAGAGTCAGCGGCATCGCCGCGCCCAGAATATCTTTCGCCGCCAGCGCGCAAAAACCGACCACGTATTGGCCCCGGTAGCGGCGCAAATGGGCCCACAGAAATTTCACGTCACCACTCCGAAATTGTTTTCGTCCACTCCAGCAAAAAAGTTTTGCGAGCCTCCCGATTTTTCCACCAGGTGTTCGGCTGAAAATTCTCATCCGGCGCGGCCACCATGAACGTCTCCAGATCCGGCGCGGCCCGGTGAAAAATCTTTTCCGCGCGCCGGGTATGGAAGTTGCTGGTTACCAGAATCACCCGCTTCACGCCCATGGAGCGCAGCTTTTCCGCCACCAGCTGCGCCTCTTCCTGGGTCGAATGCGCAGGATTCTCGAAGTGGATGAAATAGGATTCGGGATACCCCTCTCTGACCGCGAATGGAATGGCCAAATCGCATTCATAGAGTCCGTAATTGCCGTTTGGGCCGTCGATCAGAGCCTTGGGCGCCCAACCTTCCCTGATCAGGTCCCCGGCCTTCTCGATCCGGTGCCCGAACCCGTCGCCCGCCAGCACCACAATGATATCGGCCTTCTGCGGCGGTCCCGCCTTCACCAGAAAATTGCCGAGCCCGGTCAGAACCGGCGCATGAAAAATGACCAGCAGCAGCAATAAGACCGCTGCCAGAATCAATACTCGCTTCACGGAAAGAGACAGCTCACTTCTCGTCCGAGCTCCGCCCGTCGATTCGGCCCACCGATTTCAGCTTCTGAAACATCTTCTCCACTTCCTCTTCGTCCTCCGGACGCAGCAGAGGATATCGCGGCGGAGGCGCAATCTGCTTGCGCTCACTGGCCGCTTCGCCCCAGAACTGGCGATACGGAATGCCATCGAGCAGCGCCTCGCGCGAATAACGCCGCAGATGGCGCAGCAAGCTGGTCGAGGAATCGAGATCGCCCGGATAGAGAATCAGAAAACGATGGCCGTCGGCAAGCGTCAGATAAACCGCCAGCGGCGCATTCCATCCAGTTTGATCAAGCCGCCGGATATCGCCCCAGGCCACAGCCCGTCGGCCCACCGACAGATGCGTCTCGAAAATATCGATGGCCGGACGCAACGCGAACAGCAGAATCGCAAGCGCGGTAAGCGCGAAAGCCCCCGCCGCGATCCATGCCGGAGCCCAACGCAACGCCGTCCATCCGCTGAGCAAGGCTCCTCCGGCAGCAATCAGTGCCAGAGAATAATATCGGCGCGAAGGCGAGTAATGGGCAACCGGACGGCTCACACATTCAGCCTACCATCGGCGCGAGTGAAGTGGGGATCGGCTCGCCAGCTTTATTTGTAGCCCCAGCTGTCGGCGTTCGATGTCCACATAATCGCTCGCATCAATGCGGCGCTCCCGCCGAGCCGCGCGCGTTCAGCAAACGGATATTCGGAAAATAGCTAACCCGGCGTCGGGAACGTCTTCGAAATATGGTCGTGCCAGGTGAGATTTTCTTCGTCCACCAAAGCCCAGACCAATCCCAGGCCGGCCGAGAGAACGCTCAACAGGCTCGATACTTGCCGAAAGGCTCGCTGATCGCGATCCGGGGAGCGTCCGTCGAAATTCACCAGGCGCAAGCCGGCAAAGCGCATGCCGGGCGTTTCGCCGTTCCCCAGCACCCACAGGAAGCGATAGAACATCGCCAGCAGCGCCCCCACCGCAAACAAAAATGGAGTATTTTGTTTGGACAACATCAGCATGCCGCCCGATAAGAAGAAGATCCCTAAAAACACACCGACCGCGATTAGCACCATGCTGGCATCGAATGCCGCCGCGATCATGCGATGCGCGGGCAACGCCACCGGCGCGTCGCAATAGATGACTGCGTGAACCTCGGTCGCGAGCGGCGCAGGCTCCCCGTGGAAATCGAGCGATTGCTGCGAGTCCGCGCGGCGCGGCGTTCGCGGCGTCACCGGACGGGACCTGCGCACAGGCGCTTCGCTTCTCGAAGGCCGCGCAGCGGACCTCGACGGAGTCAACATCGGAATCGGAATTACCTTCGGACCTGCAACGCCATCCCGGTACGCCGCGTCACGGAATAACGATGGTTGATAATCCACTCGCTCCGCAGGCGCAGCCGCCAACGGCTGACCGCCGGGAAGACTCTCGAACGCCGGAGCAGTGGCCGTCGTTATTACTGGTGACCCATGTGCGGCCGAGGCCAGATGCAGCCGCCTGCCGCAGCGGACGCAGCGCATCTCGTCTTGTTCGTTCCAATTCTGGCAGTACCTACACTGCATGGCAATCCTTCTCCGATGCTTAACTTGACTCGCGCTCTACTGCTCTGTTACGGTGCTCGATTGAGGCTTCCTTTTAAACGCCGCGGCCGCTCCGCGAGCGTCGTATCTCACCTTAGTACCATATTCGGTTTCATTTGTCACGAACTTTATATAGGAGGAGTAGTACTTCCGTTTATTCTATCGTTCAACTTAGCGGCCCAAGTCTTCACCCCCGCTTTACCCCCTCCTCCGCCGCTGCCGACCCAGGTTAGCCCCGATCCGAACCACCGGGTCATGCCCGTCCGTCCCGACGCTCCCAAGGATCCGAAAGACATATTCGTCGAAGCGGACGAGAAGGATCTCCCCGAAGGCTGGTACCACCTGCGCGGCCACGTCCGTATGGAGACGCCGGACATGCAGATCAGGGCCGACGAGATCGACTGGAACCGCGATACCAATTACGTCGAGGCCAGGGGCCACGTCCATTTCGAATACTACGCCCGCGGCGAAAAGCTCGATTGCGATAAAGCCGAGTACTATCTCGACGAAGACAACGGCAATTTCTATAACGTGAAGGGGTCAGCCGCGTCCACCATTCAGGCCCGCCCCGGCTTGAACACCACCACCAATCCTTTCTATTTCGAAGGCCAATGGTTGGAAAGAAAAGACGATACCTATATCGTCCACAACGGCTTTCTTACCGATTGCACGGTGCCCCACCCCTGGTGGGTCTTTAAAGGACCCACTTTTACCATCGTTCCGGGCACCTATTCCGTGTCGCGAAACTCGTGGTTTCTGCTCAAGAATTTCCCTCTTTTTTTCACCCCTTATTTCTATAAGGATCTGAAAAAACAGCCCCGTCGCAGCGGATTACTGCTGCCCGGCTTCGGCACCAGTTCTTCCCATGGATACACTGCGGCCTTCGGATATTATTGGGTGATCAACCGCAGTTTCGATCTCGCGTACAACGGCACCTATTACACCGGAGCCGGGTTGGCCAACTACGTCGAATTCCGCGGCCGGATCGACGCCAATTCGGATTTCGATTTACAGCTTTTTGGGCTCAAGACGCACGACATGACCGGCGGAACGTCCGACCAGGGCCTCCACGTAACATTGAAAGCGAGATACGATTTGGGCGATGGATGGGAGGCGAAAGCCGACGTCGATTATCTAACCTCCCTCGCCTTCTTGCAGCAATTTACCGAATCTTATAACGAAGCGGTCTATGGAGAAACGCGCTCCGTCGGCTTCCTCGCCAAGCATTGGGACGACTTTGGCGTCGATTTCGTCGCTCAGCGGAACTTCGACTTTCTCACCGCCGCCCCTCCCACCAGCATCGAAATTCGCAAGCTCCCCGAGATCGATTTCAACGAGCGCGATCACCAGATTAAAGTCTTCGACCAGCCCTTCTGGGTGTCCTTCGATTCCAGCGCCGCTCTCCTGGACCGCAGCCAGCACTACGAATATGGTCCGGAGGACGTGACCGGGTCCTTTCAAACCCGGAACTTCGTCCCCCGCTTAGATGTCGGCCCGCAAATCACCACCGCCTTCCATTGGGGCGATTTTCAACTCATCCCGACCTTCGGCGTCCGCGAAACATTCTATGGATCGAGCTTCGAAACAGGTCAGCCCTACGATACCCCCGTCGTTCTGAACCAAACCGTGCTCCGTAGCGCCCGCAGCCTGACCGTCGACCTGATCCTGCCTTCGCTCGCCCGCGTTTTCGATCCTCCCAAATGGATGGGCGAAAAGGTCAAGCACGTCATCGAGCCGCGCATCACATATAAGGATGTGAGCGGCATCGACAATTTCGCCCGCCTCATCCGCTTCGATGAGACGGAGCTGCTCTCGAACACCAACCAGGTCGAGTTTTCGCTCGCCAACCGCCTCCTCACCAAAGCCAAGGATGGCACCGTCAAGGAGCTCTTATCCTGGACGCTGGCCTACGACCGTTATTTCGATCCCACCTTCGGCGGCGCGATTCTCCCCGGTGTCCGAAACGTGGTCCAGAGCGAGATCGACCTCACCGGCTTCGCCTTCCTCGACGGCTATCGCCACGATTCCCCCATCGTCAGCGATTTCCGCGTGCAATCGAAGGTCAACTTCGAATGGCGCACCGACTATGACATTGAGCGCCACACCATCGTCAACAGCAGCGTCACCCTGGACGGCCGCATCGATCAGATGTTCTGGAGCCTGGGCCATACCGATATCAATACCGACCCTCTGTTATTTCCCAAGTCGGACCAGCTCAACGCCGCCATCCGCTATGGAAAATCCAATCGCCGCGGCTGGAACTACGGCGGCAACGTCGCCTATGACTTCCATCAGCACGAAGCCACCTACTGGCAGGTGCAAACCACCTACAATACCGATTGTTGCGGCTTCAGCGCCCGCTATCTCCGCCTCGCCTTCGGCACCACCGACCGCAGCGAAATCCAGTTCGCCTTCACAGTATCCAACATCGGCTCCCTGGGAACCCTAAAGAAACAAGACCGCATCTTCTAGGCTATAACCCGTTAATCAGCCCGGCGCTGAAGGCGGTCCGCAGCCTATGACCCGTTAACCACCTCCCGCACTTTTTTGTAGCGCGCGCCCCCAGGCGTGCCGCGTCGCCACTCGTGGCGACGCCTCCGCCAATCCGTCAGTAGGGCGGTCCCCCCGGACCGCAGCCGACGCCCCCGTCGGCTCTTCTTCCCCCATCCCTCACACCAAGAAAAAAGGAACAAATCCCTCCCCCAAAGAGTATCTTCTTACTGTGACCACTCCGCCCAGCGACTCGACTCCCAGGAAGCCTCTCCGCCTCTGGCCCGGAGTCCTCGCCGTCACGCTCATGTGGCTGATCAGGTTTGGCGTCCCCGTCCTCTTCCCCGACGCCTTGATGTATTCCATCATCGCCGTACCCGCCGGCGCGCTCGCAATCCTCGTGTGGTGGGTTTTCTTCAGCCGCGCCCTTTGGATCGACCGCCTGGGCGTTATCGCCCTGATGATCGTTACGCTAGCCGCGACCCCGCGCATTCTTCACCCTTCAATCGCCACCGGCATGATGGGGATCATGTTTTTCATCTTCGCGCTCCCAGGCCTGTGCCTCGCCTTCGTCGTCTCCGTTGCCGTCGGCCGGAACCTCTCGGACGGACCCCGCCGCGCGACGATGGCCGCAGCCATTCTGCTCGCCTGCGGTGCCTGGGCGTTCCTGCGAACCGGCGGCATTAACAGCAGCGCCGCTTCGGATTTCGCTTGGCGTTGGGCGCCCACTCCGGAGGACCGGCTTCTGGCCCATGCTAACGACAAACCGCCGGTAATTCCCCCCGCACCGGCAGCCGCGACTCCCGAACCCGCTCCAGTAGCAGCCAGGATTTCCCCAGCCCCAGCCGCCGCCGAGCCATCCGTCGCCCCTCTAAAAACAATCGCGAACACCGCAGCCGACTGGCCCGGCTTTCGCGGATCCCATCGCGACGACATCGTTCCCGGCGTCCGGATCCAGGCCGATTGGTCCGCCGCGCCTCCCGCCCAGATGTGGCGCCGTCCCATCGGACCAGGATGGTCATCTTTCGCAGTCCACGGCGGCCTCCTTTATACCCAGGAGCAGCGCGGCAGCGATGAGATCGTCGCCTGCTACAACTTAACCACCGGTGAACCCGTCTGGAGACACAGTGACGCGGCCCGGTTTTGGGAGTCCAACGCAGGTCCCGGTCCGCGCGCCACGCCCACCCTCAGCAACGGCCGCGTTTACACCTTTGGGGCCACCGGAATCTTGAACGCGCTCGACGCTCGTAACGGCGCAGTAATATGGTCGCGCAACGCGGCGTCCGATACCGGCGTTCAGACCCCGGGCTGGGGTTTCGCAAGCTCGCCGTTAGTGGTTGACGGCGTCGTGGTCGTTGCCGCCGCCGGCAAGCTCGCCGCCTATGACATCGCCACCGGCAAACCGCGTTGGTTCGGTGCGGATGGCGGCGATGGCTACAGCTCTCCTCATCTGGTCACCATCGACGGAGTCCCGCAGATCCTCCTCGTCAGCGGCTCCGTCATAACCAGCGTCGCGCCGGATAGCGGCACTCGGCTCTGGGACCACCCTTTGCCGCCCAGCTCCCCGATCGTGCAGCCGGCTCTGACCGCCGATGGCGATATCCTCGTCAGCGAGGGGGAGAGCCATGGCATGCACCGCCTCGCCATCGCCCACGGCGCGGGCGGATGGACCGTCGAGGAGCGCTGGAAGTCGATCGGACTCAAGCCCTACTTCAACGACTTCGTCATCCACAATGGCTATGCCTTCGGTTTCGACGGCAGCATCCTCTCCTGCATCGACCTCAAGGACGGCAAGCGCGTGTGGAAGGGTGGACGCTACGGCTCCGGCCAGTTCCTCCTCTTATCTGAACAGGACTTGCTCCTCGTATTATCCGAGGAAGGCGAGCTGGCGCTGGTCGCCGCCACCCCCGGCCAGTTTAAGGAGCTGGCAAAGTTCCCGGCGATCGAGGGCAAAACCTGGAACCACCCGGTTCTGGCCGGCGACATCCTGCTGGTTCGCAACGGCCAGGAGATGGCCGCCTTCCGCCTGTCTCTCGCGCGCCTTTGACAATGCGCTATGCTGACCTCTGATCAGCATGGAACTTGTCACCGGCCACATCGGATGGATTGAAATCGTCTGCGGCCCCATGTTCTCCGGCAAAAGCGAAGAACTCATCCGCCGCCTGCGCCGCGCCCGCATCGCCCGCAAGCGCGTCCAGGTTTTTAAGCCCGCCATCGACGACCGTTATTCAGCCGAGGAAATCGTCTCCCACGGCGATCAGCGCATGAAATCCGAAGCAGTCAACGGCGCGCAGGAGATTTTGCAGAAACTTGACTGGCGCACCCAGGTCGTCGGTATCGACGAATCCAATTTCTTCGGACCCGATCTGGTCGATGTCGCCGGCCAGCTTGCCGATAGCGGCAAACAAGTGCTCATCGCCGGGCTCGATACGGATTATCTCGGCCGTCCCTTCACCCCCATGCCGGAGCTGCTTTGCATGGCCGAATCCATCACCAAAACCCTGGCCATCTGCATGCGCTGCGGCAATCCCGCCAAACATACCCAGCGCCTGGTGGAATCGCACGACCTGATCGTTGTCGGAGCCTCCGGAATGTATGAGGCGCGCTGCCGCCGCTGCTTCGAACCGGGCATCCCGAAGCAGGAAGTCATGGAATTCGCCAAGCCCCACCGAGATTAAATGTAACTCGGAATTAAGGTTCTTACGTCCAAGCTGTTGAGCTAGAATATATTGGGGGTAGACGTATGCAATCTCTCATACCAAGAGACGACGAACCGATGAAACCGACTCAGCCGCAGGCGCCGCAGCAACCGCCTCCACAAGCCGGGCCGCCTCCGGGCTATCAGAGCTATGCCCCACCGAACTACCAGCCCCCCCCGAATTACCCGCTGCCGAACTATCCCCCTCCCGGCGGCTATGCGCCGCAGCCCCAACCCCAGCATGTCCAGCCCGCTCCGGTGAATTATGTCCAACCCCCGGTTCCATCGAGCGGCTCGAACTTGAAGACTTCGATTCTCATGGGTGCAGTAGTGGCCCTGGTCGCGGCCTGCGGGTATCTCTACTATCAGTTGAACGAAGTAAAGGGCCAGATCGCCGAAACGAAAGAATCATTGAGCGCCGAAATCGAAAAGATCAATGAAACTTCCTCGGTAACGGTGCAAACCAGCCGCAACAAAATTGAGGCGATGCAAAAAGATCTCGCCAAGTCTCGTCAACAGGCCGCCCAGCTCAGCGGCGAGGCGAAGGAAGCGGCCAATAAGCATGCGGACGAACTGGCTGCCAAGCTCGAAAGAGCGCAGGCCGAACAAGGACAGAAAATCGGCGCCGTCACCGCCGAAGTTTCACAAGTGAAAGACGTTGCGGCCGCCACCTCGACCAAGGTTGGCGAAGTCACCAACGACGTGGGCACCCTCAAAACCGATACCGCAACCAACAAGTCCGCCATTGAGAAAACCATCGCCGATTTGAAAAGCGCCCGCGGGGACTTGGGTGTGCAGAGCGGATTGATCGCCACCAACGGCAAAGAGCTCCTCGCTCTCAAGCAATTAGGTGAGCGCAACTACATCGAATTCAAGCTGGCCAAGGTCAAGAAAAATGTGCCCCAAAAGGTCGGCGACATCCAACTGGTTCTGGAAAGTACGGAGCCGAAGAAAAATACCTTTTCGCTCGTAATCATTGCCGACGACAAAAAGGTCGAGAAAAAGAATCGCACCGTGAATGAGCCGGTGCAGTTCCTTCTATCGAAATCCGTGCTGCCCTACGAACTGGTCATCAACGACGTGAAAAAAGATCTGATCGTCGGATATCTGTCGGTCCCGAAAGTCCAGCAGACTCGCGCCAGCAGCAGTAATTAAGGTCGTATAACGCCTCTTACGCGCGCGTTTTTGCGCGATTATGCCACGATAAGGAACCCGGTTTCCACGCCGCTCGTAAGAATCCGGGTCCACATCGCCTGCGCTCGGCCCTTCGCTGCGACGTAAGCGAAATCGACCACCTGTCCCGAACGCAGCGCCGCGCAATCATGGGACATACGGAATCCGTTGGCGCTGACATCGATGAGTTTTCCCTCGATTTCAAGCGGCTCCGGATCCACCAGTTTGACTCGCACTTCGCCCGTTGCAATTCGCCGTGCCTCGCGCCTTTTCTCGTGTCCACTCATAGGGTTACCTCAGTGTACCCTGAGTCGTAGATCTTCAGCTTGCGGCTCAGCGTCCGCCGTGAAATTCCGAGCTTTGCCGCCGCCTTCTGCTGGTGGCCATGGGTGGCGTCGAGCGCGTCGAAAATCATTTTGCGCTCCATGGTTTCAAGGCTCCCCGCCGCCTCCTCTTCGCGCCGCCCAACTTGCTGAAAAGGCAGATCCACCGGCCGAATTTCATCCCCCGAAACCAACACCGCCGCGCGAATCACAACGTTGCGTAATTCACGAATATTTCCGGGCCAGGAATGCCGCTCCAAAACTTCAATTGCATCAGGCGAAAATCGTAGCGTTGGATCGTGTTCCGCCAGAAAATGGCAAGCCAGCGGCGCGATATCCTCAATTCGTTTGCGCAGAGGCGGCACACGCAGCGTAATCTGGGTCAGCCGATGGTACAGATCGGAACGAAAACGTCCTTCAGAAACAGCAGCTTCCAGCTCCTGATTGGTCGCCGCCGCGATACGTACATCGACATTCACTTTCTTGACGCCGCCCAATCGGTAATACCCCGCCCCATCCAGCACGCGCAGCAGCTTGACCTGCATTTTCATGTCGAGCTCGGCAACCTCGTCGAGAAAAATCGTTCCCTGGTGGGCGAGCTCGAACAAGCCTGGTTTGTTGGAGTTGGCTCCGCTGAACGCACCTCGGTCGTAGCCGAATAGTTCGCTCTCGATCAGGTGTTCCGGTAGCGCCCCGCAATTAAGATCAACCCACGGCTTTTGGGAGCGGCCCGAGTAATGATGAATCGCCCGCGCCAGCAATTCCTTGCCGCAGCCGCTTTCACCCAAGATCAACACCGTGGCGTTGGAGCGGGCAACCCGCTCAACCATTGCCATCAGTTGGCGCATGGCATCGCTCGCGATGACAGCTTTCATTCCCAGGAACGTATGCGTACAGTCTGTCCTCATCGCTTCTTCTATTTCGCCAGTATTTCAGCAATAGGACCCTCGGCGGAACACCCTAGGCATCCTAAGAAAAGTCCCCGGTGAATGAGACAGTTTGTCGCAAAACCACTGGCACCAAAGTGCCATATTGTCCCCGGCAACTCCCGGCGCGACATCGCATGCCATTGATCCTAAAAGGTTAGGACTCGCTACAACCCTTGGTGTAGCACGTGCAACGGTGAAGTCCTAGATGAGTACGCTTTCACGTTTTGTGCCCACCGGCACGGGGGATACCTCCGCGCCGGAGCCGATCTTTAAGCCCCTCGCGGCCAAAGTTCGCCTGTTTGTACTCATTACGGGAATTCTGGGATTCCTAGTGATCGGAACCTCCCTGGCCACCTGGGAATCGGCCGATTTGCTGAAATACGCCGGATTTCTTCTCATGGCGGTATTTTCCTCCGGAATGCGCATCAGCGTGCCGGGCATCCCCGGAACCTTGACCCTGAATTTCATCTTTGTTCTGTATGGATTAGTGGATCTAAGTCCGAGCGAAACGATTGTGATGGGAACCATCGTCACGCTGGTCCAATGCCTCTGGAACAAGGACCGGCGGGCGCGCCCGGCGCAGCTTATTTTCAACACTTCCGCGATTGCCGCCGCCATCGCGATTACGGAGCAGCTTTATCATTCGCCGTGGCTGTCCGCCAGTCACGTCGATCCGGCAATTCGACTGGCCGTCGCGACCTTAGCCTTGTTCTTTTTGAACACTTTGCCGGTCGCGCTGGTGATCGCGCTCGCGGAAGGACGGAATTTTCGCGACGTGTGGCGGGAGTGCTACTTCTGGTCGCTGCCTTATTATCTTGGCGGAGCCGCGGTGGCGCAGGCGCTAAGTTACGCCAACAATTACCTCGGCTGGCCGACGGTGCTGCTCACCGGGCCGGTGCTCTATCTCATCTACCGCTCCTACCGGCTCTATCTCCAGCGCCTGGAAGACGAAAAGAAACATGTGGAAGAAGTTTCGTCGCTGCACCTGCGAACCATTGAGGCTCTGGCCCTGGCGATCGAGGCCAAGGACCACACCACCCATGGGCACTTGCAGCGAGTCCAGGTTTACGCCGTCCAAATCGGCAAAGATCTGGGCCTCTCCGAGGAAGATCTGAACGCCCTGCGAGCCGCGTCTTTGCTACATGATATCGGCAAGCTGGCCGTTCCGGAACAGATTATCTCCAAGCCCGGCAAACTGACACCCGAAGAGTTCGAGAAGATGAAAATTCATCCGGTGGTGGGCGCGGAAATTCTGGAGCGGGTGCAGTTTCCCTACCCTGTGGTGCCGATCGTGCGGGCGCATCATGAGAAATGGGATGGCAGCGGGTACCCTTACGGCCTTTCGGGCGAATTAATTCCGATCGGCGCGCGGATCCTCTCCGTGGTGGATTGCCTGGACGCGCTGGCGACGGATCGCCAGTATCGGCGCGCCTTGCCGCTGGAGGAGGCGATGAAGGTGGTGATCGCCGAGTCTGGTAAAGCCTTCGATCCCAAGGTAGTTGACGTTCTCGCCGCCCGTTATGTCGAGCTCGAGCGCCTGGCGCAGGCGAAGGACGCGGCCCCCGGCAGACTGTCGCTAGACGTAAAAATCGTGAACGGTGAATCGCCGGCGGCGGGCTTCGAAACGTCCCCTGACCTGCCCAAGGAGCGCCAGTCGAAAGAAGGCGCGATCGACTTCCTCACTTCCATCGCGGCCGCCCGGCAGGAAGTGCAGGCGCTGTTCGAAATTTCGCAGGACCTGGGAAACTCGCTGAGCCTGGATGAGACGCTGAGCGTACTGGCAGTGCGCCTGCGCCGCGTGATTCCTCTTCACGCTTTAGCGATCTGGATCCGGCGCGAAAATGTCCTGGTTCCGGAGTACGTGACGGGCGACGATTTCCGGCTGCTCTCCTCGCTCGAAATTCCGATGGGACAAGGATTGTCTGGTTGGGTGGCGGAGAATCGCAAGCCGATCCTGAACGGAAATCCTTCCATGGAACCGGGTCATTTAAACGATCCATCGAAGGTTTCAATCCTGCGGTCCGCGGTTGCAGTGCCGCTTGAAGGCGTCAGCGGCGTGCTCGGCGCGTTGACTCTGTATCACGCCGAAGAGGACGCATTCAGCAAGGATCATCTGCGCATTCTTCTGGCGATCGGTTCGAAAATCGCACTGGCAATCGAGAACGCTCTTCGCTTCAGGCGGGTGGAATCGTCGGCGACGACGGACTATTTGACCAATCTGCCGAATGCCAGGTCACTGTTTTTACAGCTCGATTCAGAGATTTCAAGAGGCCGCCGCACTAATGCTCCGCTGGCGGTGTGCGTGCTGGATCTGGACGGATTCAAGACGGTGAATGACCGGTTCGGGCACCTGGAGGGCAACCGCGTATTGCACGAAGTGGCCGCGGGTCTCAGAAACACCTGCCGTGAATACGACTACGTCGCGCGCATGGGCGGCGACGAATTCGTGGTGCTGCTGCCGGGTGTGCGGCCCACCGACGTCGAGGCAAAGGTTCAGCAATTCCGCGAAGTGGTGGCGCAGGTTTGCCGCGACCTGTTCCAGGAAAAAGTACTGAGCATCAGCATCGGCGTGGCGCATTTCCTGATCGACGGCAACGATGCGGAGCAGCTTCTGGCGGAGGCGGACCGGCGGATGTACAAGGAGAAACGCGCGCATAAACCGCTATCGGCGACGCTGGGAGTGACGCGGAACAACGAGTGGGTATCGACGATTCAATAACCTTACCGGGAAGCCGGAAGGTGGAGTTGACTAATCAATTTCTGGAACCCCGGGTCTGAGCGATAAGGGTCAAACTCAGGATCGTCCTTCATCCCCAGCACCACGACATTGCGATGATCGATCAGGTTTTGGAGCGATGCCAGCAGCCGATCCCGTTCGCCCAGTTGCGCGTAGACCTGCCCCCAAACCGGATCGTCCGCTCCCTGCTCCGCGGCGAGGCGTTTAGCCTCCGCAATGTGTCCATCGGCAATCAGAACCATCGCGCGAAGAGCCGGCTGGGGGTCAATTTCGCCAGCCAGATGGATCTCCGTCAACGCGGCGCTGCGATTGCCCATTCCGCGATAGGCCTGCGCTTTCAGAAAGTGCTGGTATGCGCCTCCAGGAAAACTTTGCAGGAGTTGCTGGCTCATCTTAATCGCGTCCTCAAATTTCCTGGCGCCGATATATAGCTCCGCCAGCGTGAAAGCGTGGGACGCGGCGTAGGGATTGAGGTCGAGCGCGCGCTTCAGCTCCGCCTCCGCCTGGTCGTAATTATTAAAAACGTAGTGCAGCAGCGCCAGGCGGTGATGTGTGGTGGAGTAGTAGGGATTCAACCGCAACGCTTCCTGCAATTCATGCCGCGAGGCGGCCCAGTTCCAATCGGCGTAATGGACCAGCCCGAGCGCCGCATGGGCGGCAGCGGATTCAGGATCGAGCTCGACCGCGCGCAGAGCGGCGGCGCGCGCCTTTTCGAGGACGCCGGGAGGCGCAGGGCCGTTTGCAGCGAGGGTTCCATACGCGTCGGCGAGCCCGGTATAAGCGTCGGCGTAGAGCGGATCCAACTCGATCGCTTGTTCATAGAGAGCCACGCCGCGATCCATTTCCGCCGGAATCCGGGTCATGGCGGCGATCCGGCCTCGCAGATAAAGGTCATGGGCGGCGGCGTTTATTTTCCGGGGCTCCGGCGCTTTGCGTCCAGGCTCCAGCGTTTTGAAAATGCCCGCAACCACCTGCAATTCGGCCGCGGCCAACTGGTCCCGCTGGATGGCGAATTGATCCGACCACAGAATCCGCTTCGTCTCCGGATTTACCAGCTCAAACGTAAGGTTCAGCGCATCCGCGTCCTGACGAATCTGGCCGCGCAGAACCACCTGGGCGTTCACTTTGCGGGCAATCTCCCGCACGTCGGTGTTTTTGAGGACCAATTCGGGAACTCCTGCCGCGACGTGCATTCCCGGAGTTCGCGCGAGAGCAGCTTCAATCTCCGTAGCAATTCCCTTGCGAATATAATCCGAATCCGGATCTGGCGGACCGAACGATTCGAGCGGGAGCACCAGAACAGCGGGATCCGTTCGGGAGAGAGCTCTCCAACCGGCGGCGGCGCAAAGCAGGCACACAGTTACTGCCATAGCCAAGCTGAGCCGGTGTTTGTGAAGAATGCTGATGGCGTTCGGAGGAGGAGCGGCAGACTCCAGGGTCCGCTCCGGGGTCCGCTCCCGCTCCGTAACTTCCATAACAAAGCGATATCCCGCGCCCGGGATGGTGGCGATGAAGCGAGCTTCCTTGCGAGTGTCTCCGAAAGTCTTCCGCAGTGCCGATATGCACTGATTGAGGTTATTTTCCTCAACAGCGATCCCGGCCCAGACGCGGTCAAGCAGTTCCCTCTTGGTGACCACCCGATCCCGGTTCTCGATAAGAATCTGGAGAACCTGAAAGGTGCTGCTAGGGAGGGATACCGGCTGACCATCGCGATCCAGCCGCATCAGCGCAGGAGTTAGAACGAACCCGCCAAAGGCGAACTCCTGGACCACTATTCTGTCGACGCCCGCGCCCATAATAATCTGAATCGAGCTTTTCAGAACGTTTCAGAACTCCTCAACACCGATTTGGCGCAGTCCCGCTTAGACTTTCTATGTGCCGCGCCAGGAAAACCAATAGTAGCACTCGGCCGGCTGAATTTTGGAGGATAAACAGGAGATGTTCATGATTCGCACTTTTAAAAATGCCGGGCTGCTGACCGCTGCAATTCTAGGATGCACCGCCTGCTATGGAGGAACCGTTTTCACGACGCCGCCCGGTCTGGCGCCGGGAACGAAGTACCAGTTGGTATTCGTGACTGTCGATGGCTTCTTCGCCACGTCCTCGGCGATCTCAGACTATAATGTTGACGTAACAGCGGAAGCGGCCTTGAACGCCACTCTGGCCGCCTTCGATACCGCCAACGGCGTCACCTGGACGGTGATTGGTTCCACCACGTCCGTTAACGCGGACGCGAATGCGCCGTCTACCGGGCTGGTCTATACGCTTGATGGCACGGAGGTCGCATCGAGCGGATTGTACGGAGGTTCTCTGCTCTCTCCGATCGATATCGATCAGAACGGCAACACCGACAGCACCAGCGTTTGGACCGGGTCCACCACGGCGGGAACCGTCGCAGGTGGTATCAATGACCTTGGCCAGACTTTTCCCGAGATCGGAGCCTCGGGGGCAGCGACCGGAGCCTGGATCGCCTCCGAGAACGGAATCGAATCGGACAACGATCTGGCTCTCTACGCTCTATCTTCTGTAATCACTGTTCCCGCGGCATCGGCGGTCCCGGAGCCTGGAACAATCGCTTTGACAGCGGGCGCATTTCTTCTGCTCGGAGCAATGCGGCGGAAACGGATGGTCTGAAGCTCCTTAAGGGAGCGTCCTCAACTGGTTAGCATTTTCAACCGTCCGGCCCGGCAAATGGGCCGCCTACTCTTGGATCGAGAGGCGACACCGTTATGCCAGTTGAGCTTTCCAGACAGCATCCAGACCAACACCAACCGTGGGCCGAATGGTCCGAAGAACAGACGCTCCATGTGGCCGTCTGTTACTCCAACCCGTTTCGATGGCGCAAGCGCCGCGAATTGGCCAACGACTGCATCCGGCATCTGCGCAATGCGGCCAACGTATGTGTGCACGTAGGAGAGTTGGCCTACGGCGACCGGCCTTTCGAAATCACCGATCCGGCGCAGCAGCCGACTGATGTGCAATTGCGCACAAACCATGAGTTGTTTCACAAGGAAAATATTCTCAACCGGATCATTCAGACTTTCCCGGCGGGGTGGAAGTACGGGGCCTATGTCGATGCCGACTTCCACCTGACGCGTCATGACTGGGCGCTGGAAACCATTCATCAGCTTCAGCATTATGATTTTGTTCAGCCCTTTTCCTCCTATTCGGATTTGACCGGGGAGACCTATGGCACCGGGCATCTGCCGATGCGGGTGAATCCTGGGTTCGCGTTCAATTATGTCCAGAATGGCTATCAATTGCCGACGGGATACGCCAATGGAGGCTGGAAAAAGCGCGGCTACGACTACGGATCGGTGACAGGAAGAGGAGTCGGGGCAACGGGCGGCATGTGGGCGTTCCGCCGGTCGGCGTTTAACACGGTAGGCGGCCTGCTCGATAAGTGCATTTTGGGGCACGGGGACTGGTTCATGGCCTTCGGCCTGGTGTGCGAGGAGGCTCCCGACATGCACATCGATGGCTACACGGCCGACTATCGCGGGGCGATCTCGGCGTGGCAGCAGAGCGCCGCTAAGTTAAAGAAAAATATCGGATATGTGGACGGGTTTGCGGTCCATCACTTCCATGGATCCAAGGTGCGGCGGGCTTACTCGCACAGGGACTTGATTCTGGTCCGCAACCATTTCGCACCCACCACGGACTTGCGCGCGGATTGGCAGGGAATTTATCAGCTAACGCCGGATAAACCCCGGTTGCGCGATGACATACGGCGGTATTTTATCTCCCGGACGGAAGACGATCCGAACTTATATGGCTCGGAAAAACCCCTGGTCTGAGATAAGAGAAGAGTGATACGCCTCCGGCACTATCTGGCGTGAACCCAGTAGCTTTTTTCCGGCATATTACACTCCGCCTGCGGAGGCGCTTGGCGGAGTTGATTGAGGATACGACGGCCTTCGTATCCTAAAAATAAGTCTTGACGATTCGCCTCTTCTTCGCTATTATTCCTTTAGGCGAATATATAGCGAATGGAGCGTTTGTCATGTCCACCTCCCCACTTTTTGGCACTGCGGGCTGGTCGTATCCCCACTGGAACGGACTGGTCTATCCGAAGGCATACGGAAGCGGTTTCCACCCGCTGGAATTCCTCGCTCGGCGATTCGATACGGTCGAGATTAACAGTTCATTTTATCAACACCTTAAGCCTGAAGTGGTCAGGTTGTGGATGAAAAAAGTAGAGGCGAATCCGCGCTTTCAATTCACAGCAAAACTGCACCAAAGCTTCACCCATTCGCGGATCTTGGACGACGCTCAGGTTCAGACCTTCGCCGATGGATTGCGGCCGATGCTGAAGGCGAAGAAACTGGGGGCACTGCTGATGCAGTTCCCTTGGTCTTTCCGGTTTACGGCGGAAAACAAGGACTTCTTCATCCGCCTGCGGAGGGCGTTTCACGAGTTTCCCCTGGTCGCCGAGATGAGGCATAGCAGTTGGATGGCGGAAGAAGCAGTCGGGGTGTTCCTCGATTACCGCGTCGGTTTCTGCAACATCGATCAGCCGGAATACACGCGGGCGATGCCGCCGACTTCGTATCTGACCTCGGGCGTCGGTTATGTGCGGCTGCATGGACGAAATCCGCAGAACTCACTGGGTGCTTATAGCCGCGAGGCGGCCAGCCAAAGAGGTCGGCAGCACGATTATCTGTACTCGGACGCGGAATTGGCCGAATGGGCGAAGCGGATTGAGCATATCCGGCGCTTTGCCGATTCGACCTTCGTGATTTTCAATAACGACGCACAGGGCAAGAGCGTGGTCAACGCACTGCAATTGCAATCGCTGATGGGCGGGCCGCACGCGACAGCTCCCAAGGAACTTCGGCGTAAATTTCCGATGGAATTGGAGCGTTTCGGGTCCGGTTATACCGAACAGCAGTGCCTGTTTTCGGCGGCATAAAAAAACGGCGCTTCGGACCTTCCAAGGGTCTGAAGCGCCGTTCGTGTTTTTGAGCGCTCTATTCGGCGAGCGTTTCTTCGGGAGCCGGTTCCACTGCTTCCGAAAGTCCACCCGTATAGAGCGCGGGTGTCTCCTCGTCGTAGCCGGGAATGGCGTCGAGCGCGGCGGCTTCCTGCTCCGCCACCAGTTCCTCTTCCACATCTTCGCCGGCGATTTTCACATTGCGGTAGTACAGCATACCGGTGCCGGCCGGGATCAGGCGGCCCATGATGACGTTTTCCTTGAGGCCGCGCAGGTAATCGACCTTGCCGTTGATGGCGGCTTCGGTCAACACACGCGTTGTCTCCTGGAAACTGGCGGCGGAAATAAACGAATCGGTCGAGAGCGATGCTTTGGTGATACCCAGCAGCACCGTCTTGCCGGTTGCCGGAGTCTGGCCGGCTTCCACCACGCGGTTATTTTCCGCGCGGAACTTGAACTTATCGACGACTTCCTCCGGTAGGAATTCGGTATCGCCGATGTCGTCGACCTTCACCCATCGCATCATCTGACGGGCGATGACTTCGAGGTGCTTGTCGTTGATGTTGACGCCCTGCAAACGATAGACTTCCTGGATTTCGTTGACCAGGTATTTTTGCAGGTCCTTTTCACCCATCACGGCCATGATGTCGTGCGGGTTGCGCGGACCGTCCATGAGCGGATCGCCGTGTTTGACCCGTTCGCCTTCCTGGACGTTGATGTGAGTACCGCGCGGAATCGAGTATTCCTTCTGCTCGCCATCGTCGCCGATGATGTACAGCT
The DNA here is from genome assembly GCA_049521155.1 of Bryobacteraceae bacterium. Taxonomy (GTDB): domain Bacteria; phylum Acidobacteriota; class Terriglobia; order Bryobacterales; family Bryobacteraceae; genus Palsa-187. The sequence goes on along the minus strand of JBEKPC010000016.1, from coordinate 8,419 downwards.
TGCGCATTCCCTTGGAAATTTCGCCGTATTTGACAATACCGTCGATTTCAGTAATGACGGCCGTTTCGCGCGGCTTGCGCGCTTCGAACAGTTCGACAACACGCGGCAGACCGCCGGTGATGTCTTTGGTCTTCGTGGTCGCGCGCGGAATCTTTGCGATGACATCGCCGGCGTGTACTTCATCGCCGTCCGACACCATTAAGTGAGCGTTCATCGGCATGAGGTAACGTTTCTCCTCCGCCTTGGTGCCGCCCGCGGGCCGGACCAGAACGGCGGGAACGCGTTTTTCATCGGTCGAATCCATGACCACCCACTGGGAGCGGCCGGTGATTTCGTCGACCTGTTCCTGCATGGTGAGGCCGTCGGTCAGATCCTTGAAATGGACCACGCCGGTGACGTCGGTCAGGATCGAGAACGTATAAGGATCCCATTCGAGCAGCACGGCGTTGTTCTTGACAGGTGCGCCATCGGCGTAGAGAATCTTCGCGCCGTAGACCACCTGGTAGCGTTCTTTTTCGCGTCCTTTTTCGTCCAGGATGGCGATGATGCCGGAGCGGTTCATGGAGATCAACTCGCCCTTGGCATTCTTAACCGTGACGACGTTGAGGAACTTGATGAATCCGTCAGACTTCGCGTCCTGCTTGGATTGTTCCGCCGAACCAGTGGCCGTTCCACCGATGTGGAACGTGCGCATGGTGAGCTGCGTGCCGGGTTCGCCGATGGACTGCGCGGAAATAATGCCCACCGCTTCGCCGCGTTCGACCAGACGGCCGGTGGCCAGATTGCGGCCATAGCAAAGCTGGCAGACGCCGCGCTTCGATTCGCAGGTCAGCACCGAACGAATCTTCACGCGATCGATACCGGCGCCCTGAATCGCACCGGCCAGATCCTCCGTGATTTCGGAGTTGACGGCGACAATCAGATTGCCTTCATAATCGAGCTGATCTTCGAGCGCCACGCGGCCGACAATGCGGTCCCGCAGAGGCTCGATGATTTCGCCCGATTCAATGATCGGCTCGACATAAATTCCGTCGGCCGTACCGCAATCGGTTTCAGTGACGATGACGTCCTGAGCGACGTCGCAGAGGCGGCGCGTGAGGTAGCCCGAATCCGCCGTTTTGAGCGCGGTATCGGCCAAGCCTTTGCGGGCGCCGTGCGTGGAAATGAAGTACTGCAACACGTCCAGCCCTTCGCGGAAATTCGCGGTGATAGGCTGCTCGATAATTTCGCCGGACGGTTTGGCCATCAGGCCGCGCATACCGGAAAGCTGGCGGATCTGCTGTTTCGAACCGCGGGCGCCGGAGTCGGCCATGATGTAAATCGGATTGAGGTACCGGCCGGTACGGTCGTCTTCCTCCATCGTTTTAAACATTTCTTCCGAAACGCGCTCGGTGACCTTCGACCAGATCTCGATGATCTTGTTATAGCGTTCGCCGTGGGTGATCGCGCCTTCCTGGTACTGCGCGACCACTTCAATGACGGCCTTTTCGGCGTTGCGGACCAAGCCGGCCTTCTCGCTCGGCACGATCATGTCGTCGATGCCGATGGAGATTCCAGCGCGAGTCGCATAGAGGAACCCGAGCGCCTTCACACGGTCAAGCATGCCGACGGTGATTGGCAATCCGTACTTGAGATAGCAATATTGAACCAATTGCGCCAGGCCCTTTTTCTTGAGCAGGCCGTTAATGAACGGCATCTCATCGGGCAGCGTGTCGTTCAGGATGACGCGGCCAACCGTCGTGTCCATGTACTGCTTCACGAATTCGATCGGCTCGGTGTGCATCAGGTTCTGGCTATCGAAGGCTTTGGTGAGATCGATCACCTTGCCGGTGTAGCGCAGACGGATCGGCGAAAGCGTTTCAACCTCGCCCATTTCGAGCGCGATCAAAACGTCGTCAATCGAAGCGAACATGCGGCCTTCGCCCTTGGTTCCGGGACGTGCTTTGGTCAAGTAATAGAGACCGAGAACCATGTCCTGCGTCGGGACTGCGATGGGCGCGCCATGCGCGGGAGACAGAATGTTGTTCGACGAAAGCATCAAAGTCGATGCTTCGATCTGCGCTTCGGGCGACAGCGGAATGTGGACGGCCATCTGATCGCCGTCGAAATCGGCGTTGAACGCGGTACAGGTTAGCGGATGAAGCTTGATCGCTTTACCTTCGACCAGCACAGGTTCGAACGCCTGAATGCCCAGGCGGTGAAGCGTTGGAGCGCGGTTCAAAAGAATCGGATGATCCTTAATGACTTCTTCGAGGATGTCCCAAACCACCGGATCCTGCTGCTCGACCAGTTCTTTGGCCTGCTTGATGGTGGTGCAATGGCCGCGCTGTTCGAGGCGATGATAGATGAACGGCTTGAACAGCTCGAGCGCCATTTTCTTGGGCAGCCCGCATTGATTGAGCTTGAGCTCCGGTCCAACGACGATCACGGAACGACCCGAATAATCGACGCGCTTGCCGAGCAGGTTCTGACGGAAACGGCCCTGCTTGCCTTTCAGAGTGTCAGAGAGCGATTTCAGGGGGCGGTTGTTGGCTCCGCGCAGCACGCGTCCACGGCGGCCGTTGTCGAACAAAGCATCGACGGCTTCCTGCAGCATGCGCTTTTCGTTGCGGACGATGACGTCCGGGGCATGAAGCTCGATCAGTTTCTTAAGACGATTGTTGCGATTGATGACGCGGCGGTAGAGATCGTTCAGATCGGAGGTCGCGAAACGGCCGCCGTCGAGTGGAACGAGCGGACGAAGCTCCGGCGGAATCACCGGGATGACATCGAGAATCATCCACTCCGGCTTGTTGCCGGACTTGCGGAAACTCTCTGCGACGCGCAGGCGTTTGGCGTACTTCAGCTTCTTCTGCTGCGAGATTTCCGTCTTCATCTTCTCGCGGATATCGAGGCTGAGGCCTTCGCAATCGACCTTCTTGAGAAGATCCTTGATTCCTTCGGCGCCCATCATGGCGACGTATTTTCCGGCGTATTCGGTATCGAGCTGGCGCTTGCGCTCGTCCGAAATTACCTCGCCTTTCTTGAGGTCCGGCACTTCGCCGTTATCGACCACGACGAAGGCTTCGAAGTAGAGCACGCGTTCGAGCTCACGCAGAGTGATGTCGAGCAGGTAGCCGATGCGCGAGGGCAATCCTTTAAAAAACCACACGTGCGAGCACGGGCTGGCCAGTTCGATGTGGCCCAGCCGCTCCCGACGCACACGCGAGAGAGTGACTTCAACGCCGCACTTATCGCAGATCACGCCGCGATGCTTCATGCGCTTATACTTGCCGCAGAGACATTCCCAATCGGCGATGGGTCCGAAAATGCGGGCGCAGAACAAGCCGTCGCGTTCCGGCTTAAAAGTCCGGTAATTGATGGTCTCGGGCTTGGTGACCTCGCCATGAGACCAGCTTCGGATCTTTTCAGGGCTCGCCAGCGAGATGCGAATCGAGTCAAAATCGGCGATCAAATTTGCACGGTCATACGGAGAAGATCGATACATAGTTTCCTCAGTTCCCTTGCCTTAATATTTTCAGGGCCAGACGAGTTTCAAAACTCTTCATTTGTGAAATGATTCTCAAGAACCAGATCACGTTGACCAGAATCCCTAGACCGGTGATTCCCGAAGGAATCCCGATCACGAGATAGAGCTGCTGGTCCGTCATTAGCCACTTTTAATCCGCTGCCAAAGCCGTATCCACTTCTTCAACCTGCTTCTTCATCAACTCGACGTCCAGGCACAACGACTGCAATTCGCGAATCAGAACGTTGAAGCTTTCAGGCACTCCGGGTTCGGCCGCGGCCTCGCCCTTCACGATCGCTTCGTAAATCTTGGCGCGACCGTAGACGTCGTCGGACTTGGCTGTCAACAGTTCCTGTAAAACGTAAGCGGCTCCATATGCTTCAAGAGCCCACACTTCCATTTCACCAAATCGCTGGCCGCCGAATTGGGCCTTGCCGCCCAGAGGCTGCTGCGTGATCAACGAATACGGTCCGATCGACCGTGCGTGGATCTTGTCGTCCACCAAGTGGGACAGCTTTAACATATAGATGTAGCCGACCGTGACGGGCTGCTCGAAGGTCTGCCCGCTAATGCCGTCGGCCAACTGGACCTTGCCGGAGCTCGGCAGGTTCGCCGATTTGAGCTGCGCCTTGATGTCTTTTTCGGTCGCGCCGTCAAATACCGGCGTGGCGAATTTGACGCCCAGTGCGTGCGCTGCCCAACCCAAGTGCGTTTCGAGAATCTGCCCGACGTTCATACGGCTGGGGACGCCGAGGGGGTTGAGAACGATTTCGACCGGCGTTCCATCGGGAAGGTACGGCATGTCTTCCTCAGGAACGATGCGGGCGATGACGCCTTTATTTCCATGGCGGCCGGCCATCTTGTCGCCGACCGAAAGCTTGCGCTTCATGGCGATATAGCACTTCACCTGCTTGATCACGCCAGGAGGCAGTTCGTCGCCTTTGCGCAGCTTGCCGATTTTCTCGTCGGTGATTTTTTCCAGCACCGCGATCTGACGAGAAGTCATCTCCTCGATCTCGTCGACCTGTTCGTTGAGCCGAGGATCCTTGTCCTTCAGCTTCATGCGTTTCAGATCCCGCGCGCGCAATTTTTCGATCATGTCGCGCGTCAGATCCGTGCCCTTGGCCAGCAGCTTTTTGTTGGTCTTCTCGTCGTGGAGATCGGCCAGGAGCTGCTTGCCATCCAGCATGTTCGACAAGCGCTTGGAACGCTCGTCGTTCAAAATACGTTTCTCGTCTTCAAGGTTGCGGCGGAGGCGCTCTTCCTGATTTTCGAGGATCAGTTTGGAGCGTTCGTCGAGTTCCGCGCCTTTGCGCGAAAAGACTTTGCAGTCGACCACCGTGCCTTCGATTCCCGGCGGGCAATAGAGCGATGCATCCTTCACATCGCCGGCCTTTTCGCCGAAAATCGCGCGGAGCAGTTTTTCTTCGGGCGTGAGCTGCGTCTCGCCCTTGGGCGTGACTTTGCCGACCAGAATATCGCCCGGCTTCACCGTCGCGCCGATCCGAATAATGCCGCTCTCATCCAAATTGCGCAGGAAACCTTCGGCGATATTCGGAATATCGCGCGTGATTTCCTCCGGTCCCAGCTTGGTGTCCCGTGCGTCGACTTCGAACTCCTCAATATGGATCGAAGTGTAGTAGTCCTCTTTGACAAGCTTCTCAGACACGACGATCGCGTCTTCGAAGTTGTAGCCGCGCCACGGCATGAACGCGACGAGAACGTTGCGGCCCAGCGCGAGCTCGCCCAGTTCGGTGCAAGGTCCATCGGCGAGCACATCGCCTTTTTTGACCTTCTGGCCCTGCATGACAATCGGCTTTTGATTGATACAGGTGTTTTGGTTGGAGCGTTTGAACTTCGTCATCGTGTAGATGTCGGCGCCCACTTCGCGTGAAAGCTGCCCTTCATGGACGTTGCCTTCGACGCGAACGATGATGCGCTCGCTGTCTACAGAGTCGACGATTCCACTGCGTTTGCAAAGAACGACGGCGCCCGAATCGCGAGCGGTCACGCGCTCCATGCCAGTACCGACATTCTCGCCGACGTGTTTCAGAACGAAGTTGCCGGCCTGCCGCGCGTTGACGAGCTCGGCAGTGATGTTGCCTTTATCATCCATCGCGACGTTGGCCTGCGCGACGATGTATTTGTCTTCTTCCCACGCCGAAAGATAATCGCAATGGGCTTCGTAATCGAGCGTGCCCTTCACGCCGCCCGCCGCCTTGACGGCTTTGTCGAGCTCATGGCGCATCAGCACCTGGCCGACCTTCAAATCGGTATCGCCGGGGTTGAGAATCTGCACCTCATCAACGACGTGGCCTTCTTTTACGCGCCGGTATGGGCTCTCAATGAAGCCGTATTCGTTAATACGCGCGAAACAGGATAACGAACTGATGAGTCCAATGTTCGGACCTTCAGGCGTCTCAATCGGACAAATGCGGCCATAGTGCGTCGGGTGAACGTCGCGAACTTCGAATCCCGCGCGTTCCCTCGAAAGACCGCCTGGTCCAAGAGCCGAAAGACGCCGCTTGTGCGTGATTTCGGACAACGGATTGGTCTGATCCATGAACTGCGAAAGCTGCGACGATCCGAAAAATTCGCGGATCGCGGCCATCACCGGCTTGGCGTTCACCAAGTCATGCGGCATCGCCGTCGACATTTCCTGGTACACGCTCATCTTTTCTTTAATCGCGCGCTCCATGCGAACCAAGCCGATGCGGAACTGGTTTTCGAGCAGTTCGCCCACCGCGCGTACGCGGCGATTGCCCAGGTGATCGATGTCGTCGACCGCGCCGATACCGCGGCGCAGCTTCAACAGGTATTTGATGGTCCCGATAAAATCGTCGTGATCGAGAACACGCCGGTCCATCGGATTCTTGTTCGCGGTGACCGGATCTTGCAGCCATGCGGGCGGCGCGTAATCGGCCTGATCGTGCAGCTTGATATTGAACTTCATGCGGCCCACGCGCGAGAAATCGTACTTGCGCGGGTCGAAGAACATGCCCTGATAAAGCTGCGTCGCGGTGTCGACGGTCGGCGGATCGCCGGGCCGCAACTTGCGGTAGATTTCGAGCAGCGCGTCGTTTTGCGCCTTGACTCCATCCTTCTTAAGCGTCATCGAAATGACGTTGCCCACGTCATCGAGCTCGGGGAAGAACATGTCGAAGGTGGTGATGCCCGCGTCCATGAGCTTCGAAATGATCGGCGCCGTCAATTCGTGATTGGCCTCGATCAGCACCTCGCCCGTATCCATGTCGACCACGTCGGCCGCGACATACGCGCCTTCGAGATCGTTCGAGGCGACTTCCACCTGCTCGATTTTCGCCTTCTGAATTTCCTTGAAAACGCTGTTGGTGATCTTGCGCCCTTGCGTGACCACCGTATCGCCCGACTTCGAATTGATCGCGAACGACAATTTATGGCCGATGATGCCGTCCTTGACCTTGCCGTCTTTATCGACCAGCTTCCAGAAAATCTTCTTGTCTTTCAGAACGATGTCGTTGGTCTTATAGAACGCGCGCAGAATTTCGGCGTCGGTCTTTAATCCGAGCGCGCGGAGAAACACGGTGCCGTAAAACTTGCGTTTACGGTCGATACGAACGTGGAGCAGGTTCTTGATGTCGTATTCGAATTCGACCCAGCTTCCGCGATAAGGAATGATCTTGCCGAGGTAATAACCTTGCGCTTGCTGCTTCTCGAAAAACACGCCCGGCGAACGATGCAACTGCGAAACAATCACGCGCTCCGTGCCGTTGATGATGAAGGTGCCGTTCTCGGTCATCAGCGGAATTTCGCCGAAGAAAACTTCCTGTTCCTTGATGTCGCGGATGGTCTTGTGGCCGGTTTCCGGATCCTTATCGAAAACAGTCAGCCGGATGGTGACTTTCAGCGGAGCGGCGTAGGTCATGCCGCGCTCCTCGCACTCGGTCACATCATATTTAAGCTGCAAGCCGACGGGATCGCCGCAGCGGTTGCAGAAGGTAACAATATTTTTATTGAATGTTCCGCAGCGATGGCAGAGCACATCACCTAAATGGAACGGATCGGTCTTAATCGTGGCGCCGCAGGCTGGATTGCGGCAGGTGGAGCGCAGATGGTGCAAGCCTTTTAAATTGCCGCACTTGCACTCCCAGTTGCCGATCGCGTAATCGACAAATTCGAGCTGGCTCAATCCTCTGAAATCCGAGATGGGGAAAACGCTTTTGAAAACGCTCTCGAGCCCGGTGTCGTCGCGCTCGCTCGGCAGCAGGTCCATTTGCAGGAACCGCTCGTATGATTTCTTCTGGACCTCGATCAAGTTAGGGATCGGGATCGTAGTTTTAATCTTCGAAAAATCTACTCGCTCGCGGTATGATACGTGTTCCGGGGTTTGCATGATCCAAAGTCCTCAGTTCCGATCGGACGCCGGCTGGCGGTCAGGATGCCGCCGGTAAAATCAAAACAAAAAGGCCCGACAGTGTGAAAACACTTCGGGCGAGGGTTGTGCGCGCAGGGCAAAGCCTAGCGGTAGTTCAGACGAACTGCCGTGCAGATCGCGGAATTCCAAATTCGGGGCCTTCTCCAGTGCTTAAATCTTAACAGACGCCATCTGAGCAAGTCAAATGCCGTCAAAAGGCCTGACGCGGCAAGGCCGGATCTTCCTAAACTCAAGATCCGAGCCTTCCCGCGTAAGTGGCTGAAATTTGGCTTACGCTGCGCGCAAAAACCTCTTATTTTACTTCGACAGAGGCCCCGGCATCGACGAACTTCTTCTTGATCGTCTCCGCTTCGTCCTTTGTCACGCCCTCTTTTACCGTCTTGGGCGCGCCATCCACCAGATCCTTGGCTTCTTTCAAGCCCAGGCTGGTGACTTCGCGAACAGCCTTAATGACGTTGATCTTGTTGGCGCCCGCGGCCGTCAGGACCACCGTGAAT
>JBEKPC010000015.1:0-53731 GCA_049521155.1 Bryobacteraceae bacterium | reverse complement strand
GCCGTTTACCTTCGCCGGTTCTTGGACCGGTGGAGTGCTGCGCGTTTTGCTGATTAATTGTAGAGTCAGACACTACCAGATTTAACATCGGGGGGTGGAAGGCGAGAGCGGTTGGAAGTGGGAGGTGGTTGAGAAGTGGGGAGTTGGGAGGGTAGCTGGCAGTATAATCACTTCATGCCACATATCGAGAAGCATGCGCCGGGGACGTTCTGCTGGGTGGAACTGGGGACGACCGATCAGGAAGCGGCGAAACATTTCTATGGGTCGCTGTTTGGGTGGACATTTGTCGACCATCCAATAGGACCGGGCAACTTTTACACCATGTTCAAACTGGACGGCCGTGACGCGGCGGCCGCGTACACCCAGCAGGAACGGGAAAAAGGCGTGCCTCCGCACTGGAATCTATACGTAGCGGTGGAAGACGCGGATCGATCGGCGGCGCGCGCGGTGGAACTGGGCGGCACGGCGCCGGCGGGGGTGTTCGACGTTCACACCAATGGACGCATGGCCGTGGTGATCGATCCCACGGGCGCGGCTTTTTGCCTGTGGCAGCCGAAGCAGACGCAAGGCATGGGGGTGATGGGAGAAAATGATTCGTACTGCTGGGCGGATCTGAGCACCGGCGATCGGGCGGGTGCGAAACAATTCTACGAAGGATTGTTTGGATGGAAAATCTTTCCCGGCAAAGATAAAGACGAGTCGACCTATCTGCATATTTCGGCCGGCGACCGGCCCTTCGCGGGCATTCTGCCGGACACGCATCGCGATCCGAATGCACCGCCGCACTGGATGCCGTATTTCATGACGGCGGACGCCGACGCTGCGACCGCGAAGGCGAAGGAGCTTGGCGCAAACGTGCTGCTGCCACCGATGCTGGTGGATAAATCGCTGCGCATCGCCGTGCTGGCAGACCCGCAGGGCGCAGTTTTCGCGTTGTTCCAATCGTAGACGGCGGATGGAGTTATATCCGGTTTATTGCGACGTCAGCCTGCCCGTGCCGCTGGATCAAGTGTTCACGTATCTGCTGCCGGAGACGCTGCGGCATCGAGTGCAGACCGGTTCGCGCGTGCTAGCGCCGTTTGGAACGCGGAAGCTGGCGGGGGTGGTGCTGCGGACACATTCGGAGCAGCCACAGTCGCGACCGCGGGAACTTTTGCGGCTGCTCGATGAAGAGCCGGCGATCAATGAGGAGCTGCTAAAGCTGGGGCATTGGATATCAGCCTACTATTGCGCTCCGCTAGGCGAGGTGTTGCGGGCGATGACGCCGCTGGCGGGGGATCTGCGGCGGGGCAAGATTTTTTCGCTGACAAAGGCTGGCCGCGATGCCGCGCGGCAGCTTCATTTGAACGAAACGCCGGAGGATGCTGCGACGGCGATCCTGCGCTTACTCGATTTGCGCGCGTCGACGGCGGCGTATTTGACACAGAAGGTGCCGAAGGCCGGCGTGGTTCTGAAATCGCTGGGCAAAAAAGGATTCGTCGAGGTTGAAGATGTCGCGGCGGAGCGCGATCCACTGCGAGCATCGGCGGCGCGGCTGCGGGCTGAATTTATCCGGCGTCCAGTGGTAGAGAAGCTTGCGAAGCCGGAGCGCGAGCTGCTGTCGTATCTCGAATTGCATCCGGGCAGCCATAACGTGGCGGAGTTGGAGCAGGCGGTTTCTAAGGCGAGCACGGCGGCGCGGGCGCTGGCTCGGCGAGATCTGGCAAAGCTGACGCTCGAAGCAGTGGGAACGTCGGCGTTTCCATTTCGCGCTCCGCATGAGCTGAATCCGCATCAGCAGGCGGCGTTCGACCGCATCGGAGCGGCGCTGGACGCGAAACAATTTCAGACGTTCCTGTTGCAGGGAGTCACGGGATCCGGCAAGACTGAAGTTTATCTGAAGGCAATCGAGGCGGCGCTGGCGCTGGGCCGCAGCGCGTTGATGCTGGTGCCGGAAATCGGATTGACGCCGGCTGTGGCGGGGCAGTTCCATCATCGATTCGGAGAACGGGTAGCGATTCTGCATTCGGCGTTTCACGATTCCGAGCGGGCGCAGGAGTGGAGACGCATCCGGTCAGGCGAAGCCAAGGTGGTGGTGGCGACGCGCTCCGGAGTGTTCGCGCCGGTGCAAAATCTGGGGCTGATCATCGTCGACGAAGAGCATGACCAGAGTTACAAACAGCAGGAATCGCCGCGATATCACGGCCGGGACGTGGCGATTGTGAGGGCTCGGGATGCGGGCGCGGTGGTGGTGCTGGGATCGGCGACGCCGAGTCTCGAAAGCCGGTTCAACGCCGAGCGCGGAAAGTACGAGCGGCTGCTGTTACCGGAGCGTGTAGCGAGCCGGCCGATGCCGGTGGTCGAAGTGATCGATGCGCGCCAGGAGTTTCTCGAAACGCGCAAGCAGGCGACGTTTTCGCGAGCCTTGATCGACGCGGTGACCAAGCGCCTGGAAAATGGCGAGCAGGCGATGCTGCTGCTGAACCGGCGCGGATTTTCCAGCTTCATGACGTGCCGGGCTTGTGGAGAGCGGCTGGAATGTCCGAACTGCTCCGTGACGTTGACCTTCCATAGGCGCGACCGGCGCATGCTGTGCCACTACTGCAATTTTTCCTCGCGCGTGCCGGAGCGATGCCCGAAATGCGACAGCGATCATATTCAATTTCTGGGGCTGGGATCGGAACGGGTGGAAGATGAACTGCACGGAGCGTTTCCACGGGCGCGGATCGCCCGCATCGATCGGGACACGACGGGCGGGAAGCGCGACTACGAGGCGATTTTAGCCAAATTTCGGGACGGCGAATTCGATCTCTTAGTCGGGACGCAGATGATCGCCAAGGGGCACGATATTGCGAACGTCACGCTGGTGGGGATTGTGAGCGCGGACACGGGGCTCGGCTTGCCGGATTTTCGAGCGGCGGAACGCACCTTTCAACTGTTGACGCAGGCGGCGGGACGCGCCGGCCGAGGGACGCAACCGGGGATCGTGCTGATGCAGACGATTAATCCCGATCATTACGCGATCCGGTTCGCGGCGGAGCAGGATTACGAAAAGTTTTACGCGAAAGAGATCGAGTTCCGGCGGCTGATGCACTATCCTCCGTTTGGCGCGCTGGCGAATGTGATTGTTCGAGGGACGCGGGAGGAAGAAGCGTTGGCGCGGAGCGCGGCATTGGGACGTTTACTGAATCCGGCGCCGGAGGGTGTGAAAATTCTGGGTCCGGCAGCCGCTTCCCTGGCGCGGCTCAAGAACGAGTATCGTTATCAGATGCTGATTAAGACGTCCAGCCGGAAACGGCTCAATGAAATTCTGGGACAGGTGCGGAGGTTCGCGGCAGAGGAGAAGTGGAACCCTACTGCGCTGATGATCGACGTGGATCCGATGACGATTCTTTAGCAAACATGCGCGAATTTCTGACGGTGGAAGAAAATCTGCGGTGCGCGATGCGCTTCTTTGGAGAGGCGACGGGAACAGGCGAGGTGTGCGCGCTGGACCGGACGGTCGCAATGTATTCGGGGCTCGAATATGGGGTGTTCAACATCGCCTTACTGACGAGGCCGGCGACGGCGAACGATGGAGGGTTGGATGCGGCGCTGACCGAGGCGGCGCGATATTTCAAGCAGCGAACCAAGCGGTGGTCGTTCTGGCTGTGCGAGGATTTGCTGGATCCGGCGACGCGGCGCAAGGCACGGCAGATTTCAAATGATTTCGGATTGCGGCCGATTTCGTACCCGCCGGGGATGATCGCTTCGCACCTGCTGCCTCCCGCGAGGCCTTTGCCGAAAATCGAATGCCGGCCGGTGAACGACAGCAAGACACGAAACACGTTCGCGGAGATAACGTCGATGTGCTTCGAGATTCCGCCCGGGATTGCCAATGCGGTATACGGTCCGGAGGGTGCGTGGAACGGCGCATACAAAGGGTTCGTGGCGATGGTGGACGGCGGGCCGGTGGCGATCGCGGCGATCGTCGAAACGGCGGGGGCGTTGGGTATTTACTCGCTGGCGACGGTCCCAGCGCATCGTCATCGGGGATACGGGGAGGCGCTGCTGCGGGCGGCTGCTGCCGCATCGCGGCCAAATGGGGTGCCTTACATATTGCAATCGACGGAAGCGGGTCATTCGCTGTACCGGCGGATGGGGTTTCGGGATGTGGCGCGATTTACTGTTTATTTGACGCGGTAAAATAAGACAAGGGTATGTGGGTGTTGCTGGCGGTTTTACTTGCGCAGTCCGTTGATTATTCGGCGGAAGGTCTGAAGGCGCTCGACGCGCAGAAGTACGACGCGGCGGTGGATCTGTTCACGAAAGCGGTCGCGGAGGATCCCAAGGACTACGGCGCGCGATTCAACCTTGCGCTGGCATACAGCTTCCTGGGCAAGGATGCGCTGGCGATACCACAGTATAAAGCGGTCCTGGAATTAAAACCGGGGCTGTATGAAGCCGAGTTGAATTTCGGGATTTCGCTGCTGCGGTCGAAGGATGCGGCGGGGGCGGTGGGTCCGTTGAAGGCGGCGGCGGAACAAAAGCCCACGGAATTCCAACCGGTTTACCATTTAGGCGATGCTTTAGAAGCGACGGGCGCGCTGGCCGAGGCTGAATCGGCGTACACGACTGCGATCGGTCTGAAGCCTGATTCGGCGGAGGCGGAGTTGGGATTGGCGCAAGTGCTGATGCGCGAAAAGAAGCTGGCGGATACGGAAGCGCATTTCCGCAAGGCGTCGGCATTGAATCCGAAATATAAGAGCTATCTGCTGGAGCTTGCTTCGCTCTATGAAGCGGATCACCAGAACGAACGGGCCATCGCGATCTATCGCGAATTTCCGGATGATGCGGGGGCGCGGGAACATATCGGCGCGCTGTTGCTTTCCTCCGGGGACACGGCCGGGGCGATTCCGACGCTAGAAGCGGCAGTGGCAAAATCGCCGACGGCTGCGAATCGAGTGGCCTTGGCGCAGGCGTATATGAAGACGAAGCAGGACGATAAAGCGCTGGCCATCACATCCCAACTGGTGGCCGCGGAACCGCAGGCTTACGATGTGCGGATGTTCGCGGGCAAGTTGCTGCTGAACCTTTATAAGCTGGGTCCGGCGGCCGCGCAGTTCGCCGCGGCGACCAAAATTCAGCCCGATTCGATCGAGGCGTGGAAAGAGCTGAGCGCGGTGCTGGTGATCAATCAGAACTACGCCGAAGGGATCGCGGCGCTGGACCGGTTGCGCGCGTTAGGGGTCGAAACCAGCGGGCAATTCTTCTTCCGGGCGATCTCCTACGATCATCTGCATCTACTGAAGGAAGCGCTGGCCGCGTACAATATGTTTTTGGAGACGAGCCAGGGAAAGAGTCCGGATGAGGAGTTTAAGGCCCGGCAGCGGGTCCGGATTATTCAGCATGAGCTGGACAAACGGTAGTTTATGCAAGCCCTGTTGATTTTTTGCCTCGCGTTCGATCTGGCGGCAATTAAGCTGGAGCCGAACCTGGAGCGGCGGAGCGAACGGGCGCTCGAAAACGCATCGTCGGCAATGGACGCAGCGCGTGAGGCGTCCGTCGCAGGCGACACTGCGAAGATCAAGGCGGGCCTGGACGAGTTGCGCGAATCGGTCGATCTTGCTTATCAGTCGCTGGTCGATTCGGGGAAGAGCGCGCGGCGGAATCCGAAATTTTTCAAAAGCGCGGAGCTGAAGACCCGGCAATTGATGCGTCGCCTCGAAGGGCTGGCGCAAGCGGTGGATGCCGACGACCGCGCGTATGTAGAGACGGTGCGCGATCGGGTTTCGAAGGTGCATGACGATCTGATTCAAGACATCATGCAGAAGAAATAAGGAGGGATTGTGAAGCACGTAATTTTGGTGATCGTTTTTGCGTTGGGTGTTTCGGCACAAGCGAATCGCGACTTCCTCACCCCCGACGAAGCTGACCAGATCCGGCTGGTGCAGGAGCCGAATGAGCGCATGAAGCTGTACCTGCATTTCGCCAAGCAGCGGCTGGATCAAGTGGACCGGCTGCTTTCGAAGGACAAGGCCGGGCGCAGCGCGCTGATTCACAATTTGCTCGAAGACTACTCGAAATTGATCGAGGCCATCGACGTGGTTGCGGACGACGCGATGCGGCGCAAAATTCTGGTGGAGGCGGGCACCGCCGCGGCGACTTCCTCCGAAAAAGAGATGCTGGAGCAACTCAAAAAAATTGAAGAGTCGCAGCCGAAAGATATCGCCCGTTATGACTTCGTGCTGAAGGAGGCCATCGACACGACGTCCGATAGCGTGGATCTTTCACAGGAAGACTTGAAGGAGCGCGCGGCATCGGTCGCGGCGAAGGAGAAGAGGCTGAAGGAAGAGCGTGAGGCTTCTATGACTCCGGCGGAACTGGCGCAGGCGAAGGCTGAGGAGAGGAAAGAGGCGGAGAAAAAGAAGGCTCCCAGCTTGCTGAAGCCGGGGGAAAAATTGTCGGATGTGAATTCACCGGTAAAGCAGCAGCAGTAAGAGCGAGCTGCTACTTATGTTCTGGTGCGGGCGCGGTTGCCGCGGGCGTCACGCTCGGAGCCACTACTGGGGCCGGTAGATTTCGCGGCTGGTAGTTCTGGCGGCTATCGAAATCGAGCAGGGTAAACATCAGGAACAGACCCAGGAAGATAAATCCGGCGACGGCGATAATTCCGTTCACCGGCTTATCGTGTAAAAGGTGCATGAAGAACAGCGCCACCAGGGTTGCCTTAATGGTGGCGATGGTCAGCGCGACCACCACGTTGACGGCGCCCGATCCAAAGTTAATGTAGGACGCACCGACGGTGATTGCGGTGAGGATGAGGAGCGCGGTCAGCGTCCTGGCGTAAATGGCCGCTTCTTTTTTCGGGTTTTGAATATCTTCGCTCATTGGATTAGGTAGTACAACGGGAACAGATAGATCCAAATCAAATCGACCAAGTGCCAATAGAGGCCAACCAGGTCGACCGGTGTGTAATAGGAGCTGTTGAACTCGCCTCGATTTCCACGGACGGCGATCCAGGCCAGCAGGCCGATGCCGACAAGGATATGGATACCGTGAAGGCCGGTCATCATGAAATAGAAGCTGAAGAAGGTCGCGTAGCCGTTGGGGGTGTTGCCATTGGCGTCCGTGACCAGCGGAATTTTGTCGCCATGGTGCTTGTAAAAATGACCGGGCAACAAGCCTTCTTCGAATTTGTGCGAATACTCGAAATACTTGACGCCGAGGAAGATGCAGGCGCATAAAATCGTGATGATCATGAAGAAGACCAGCTTCTTCCGTTGGTTGGTGCGCGCGGCCAGGACGCCCATCACCATGGTGAAGCTGGAAATGAGCAGCACCACGGTATTCAGCGAGCCGAGAGGCCGCTGGAGGTGTTCATGCGCTTCCTTAAATTGCTCCGGGAAACGCGCCTGCATCATTCCGAAGCCGACAAACAAGCCTCCGAAAAGCAGGACTTCAGTGGCCAGGAACAGCCACATACCAATCTTGCTGGTATCGAACTGCTGCTCCATGGTGGTGAAATGATGCTGATGATGCGGATCGTCAGGGTGGCCGTGGCCGGCACCATGATCGCCATGCGGATCCTTATGAAGATCGACGGTCGAAGTACTCATGCGTGTTTTTTCACCTTCGGCCGGTAGTCGTAGGGCTCATGCTCAAGCACCGGCTGGTCTTCAAAATTATGCGTGATCGGAGGGGAGGACGTCAGCCACTCCATGGTGGTTCCACCCCACGGATTATCCGGCGCGTCCATCGGCTTGCGCAGCGACGCCAGCAGATAGGCCGCGGTAATGATGAGCCCCAGACCCAGCACCCATGACCCAAAGGTCGAAAACGCGTGCAGAGGCTGGTACTGGTCGAGGTAGTTGTAATAGCGGCGCGGCATGCCCTTGCTTCCCAGGAAGAACTGGGTGAGGAAGGTCATATTAAATCCGATGAACACCAGCGAGCATCCGACGCGTCCCCATTTTTCGCTATACATGCGGCCGGTGATTTTGGGCCACCAGTAATGAACGCCGCCGATGAAGGCGATCACGGTGCCACCCATCATGACGTAATGGAAGTGGGCGACGACGAAGTACGTATCGGTGAGGTGAACGTCGGTCGAAAGCGCGCCCAGGAAAATTCCCGTCAAGCCGCCGATGGCGAAGAGCAGGATGAAGGAGATGCCGTAGAGCATCGGCGTTTCGAGCGAAATATTGCCTTTATACATGGTCGCCAGCCAGTTAAACAGCTTCACGCCGGATGGAATCGCGACCAGGAATGTGAGCGCGGAGAAAACCACTGTGGCCAGTTCGGACTGTCCGGCGACGAACATGTGATGGCCCCAAACGAGGAAGCCTAGCAGCGCCAGAGCGACGCTCGAATAGGCGATGGCCCGATAGCCGAAGATCGTTTTGCGCGAGAATGTCGGAATAATTTCACTGATGATCGCCATGCCCGGCAGAATCATGATGTAAACCGCGGGGTGCGAATAGAACCAGAAGAAGTGCTGGAACAGGACCGGATCGCCGCCGATCTTCGGATCGAAAATGCCGATATTGAATACCCGTTCGAGGGCCAGCAGCACCATGGTGATGCCCAGCACAGGGGTCGCCAGCACCTGAATCACTGCCGTGGCATAGGTTCCCCATACGAACAGAGGCATATCGAACCAACCCATGCCCGGCGCGCGCAGCTTGTGAACCGTCGCGATAAAATTCAATCCGGTGAAAATCGATGAGAAGCCCAGGATGAATACCGCCATCGTCATGAGGCCGACACTGTTCTGGGTGGTGGTGGAGTAGGGCGTGTAAAAAGTCCAGCCGGTATCGACTGCGCCAAAAATCATGGACGTGACCGCCAGCAGGGCGCCAGTACACCAGAGATAAAAGCTGGCCAAGTTGAGACGGGGAAAAGCGACGTCCTTGGCGCCGAGCATGAGGGGCAAAACGAAGTTGGCGAGCGATCCGGGGATGGACGGAATGATGAAGAGGAACACCATGATCGCGCCGTGCAAGGTAAAGACGCGATTGTAAGTATCGGCGTCGATCAGCACTTTACCGAATAATTTGTGGCTGGGCGTCAACAGGGTGAGGCGGATCATCAGCGCGAGCATTCCGCCGACGAAGAACGCCGACAGGACCGCGACCAGGTACATCACTCCAATGCGCTTATGATCGACCGTCGACATCCAGCTCCACAGGCCGGTGGTCTCGTTAAGATAATTTTTTGCCGGACGGGGCCGGTCCCCGATGTGCGGCTCGCTGTGTGTGAGTGCTTGTGCCATGTCAGGTAACCTCTACTTCAACGTCTTAATGTACGCGATCAGGCCGCGAATATCCTGCGGATGCAGCAGGCCCTGGAAGGAAGGCATGATCGGCTCAAAGCCGGCGACGACCTTGGCGTTCGGCTGCATCATCGATTCCTGCAAATACGCGTCGTCCACCAGATAGGATTTGCCATCGTTCATTTTGACCATGGTGCCGTAGATGCCCTTCCAGGTCGGGCCCTGGCCCTTAGCTCCGTCAATCGAATGGCAGGTCGCGCAGCCTTTTTGATCGCGCTGCATCTGGCCCCACACCTCCGGCGTATAATTTTTCCAATCGTCGCCGCCGGTCTCGAGCCACTTCTTGAAGTCAGTTTCATTATCGACGGTCATTTTCCCGTTCATGTCGGAATGGCCTTTGCCGCAGTATTCGGCGCAGGTGAAATGATGGACGCCGAGGACGGTAGGCGTGAACCAGACCTCCGTATAGCGGCCGGGCACGATGTCGTGCTTCACCCGCATATCGGGGACGTAAAAATCGTGCAGCACATCATCGCTGGTCATGATGAACTTCACCGGCTTGCCGATGGGAACGTGAATATCGTTGGCCGTGCGGGAACCGTCAGGATACTCAAAGGTCCAGATCCATTTCTTAGCGGTGATCTGAATCTCCATCGATTCTCCGGGCGCGACGGAGTACTTCATCCAGCCATTCAGGCCCCAGAAAAAGATCCAGCCGCAAAGAATCAGAGGCAGGACGCTCCAGGCGATTTCCAGTGTTGTATTGTGCGTGATATGCGGCGTCACGCGGCCCGGCGTATATTTATACCGGTAGGCGAAATAAAGCGCCGCGAACGCGATCCCCACGAATAAGACCGAGCACAGCCAGAACAGGAACATGTACAGGGTGTCCACTTCGGCCGCGAACGCGGACCCCTGCGGCGGCAACATGATCGAACGAAACCACTCCATTAGACAATTCCCTCTTTAAATCTCCCGGCGTTTGGTCCGTGAAGCGAGGCTTTTTTCCGCTCCGCCACGAACATCCGCCGCAGGAAGAAACCGATCAGCAAAACCGTTAAAATCCCGCCCGCACGCATGATATTGGTGGCGAACAGGACGTAACCGCCGGCTTTGGGATCATAGTGATAACAGAACAGCAGGATTTTCTGCACCGCCATGGTGGTGCGATTCTCCGAAGCTTCGGCCAACGAAAAACGCAGATCGCGCGGATGGAACGTCGCGCCGTACAGATAGCGGGCCATCTTGCCTTCCGGCGTCAGCACCATGATGCCGGCGGCGTGCGCGAACTGCTGGGTACGCTCATCCCAGCGATACTTGAACCCGATCGTCTCCGCTAGTTTCTTAGCATTGCCATCACGATCACACAGGAAATGCCAGCCCGGCGCCGGATGATCGAAGCTGCTCAGATAAATGGCTTTCTTCTTGCGCGCCAGATCGAACGATTCGTTAGGATCGATGCTGATGGTCACCACTTCATATTCTTTGCCGGGCGTCCAGGGCAGCAGTTCGCGCATCGCGGCGGTCTGGCCGTTCAGAACGAGCGTGCACAGATTCGGGCAGGAATAATAGATCAGGTCCAGAATTACCGGCTTGCCGGTGTGGAAAAAATCCTTGAGAGCGACCGGGTAGCCGTTCTCCGCCGTGAAGGTCAGATTCAAATCGATCTGACGGCCGAGATGTTCCTCAATGCCAATTCCTTCGAGGGCCGCCGGACGCACGCCAAACGGGAGCGCTCCGGGAACGCCGTAGCGGTCGAGCCGGGGCTGCGCGAAAACCGGCAGCGCCAACAGGATCCCGAATTGGAGAATCTTTTTCATTACTTTTTTTCTGGCGCTGCCGGAGGAGGCATTGTCGGCGTCGGTGTTGTCCCCGGTGTTGCCGCCGGCGTCGCGGCTGCAGCGGGAACGGTAAGAGCGGGCTCCTCTTTTTTCGGAACAGTTGCCTTGGCCGGATAGAATGTCTTCCCCGCGGCTGCGTCCTGAAGATTCAGCTCCATCGCGCGATCGAGTGGGATCCGGACCTGCCCGGACGCCTTATCCATATACATGTAATGCGTCAGATTCCAATCGTCGCGCCCGCGCACTTCGCGCAGCAGTTCGCTGGGCGGCGCTAGAATTTTCTCGTAAACGGCCTCATTCCAGATGTGCTCGAAATACTGCTGGATGGCACCGATCGTCAGCGCCAGCAGAATCAGACTGCCGACGGCGAAAGCGGCAATCGCGCCCGCGCTTGGTTCGTCGCGGTCAAATCCTTCGCGAGGGTCGGCTGGAATTACTTCTTTTCCGTCTTCTACGCTCATTTCGTTCCTCTACGCATTCTCAAAACGCAGGCTCTGCTCGAAACGCAGATCGCCCACCGGCGCCAGCTTGTTCTTGCGGAAGCGGCTCCAGAAAACCAACGCGCAAATACTCAGCGTGGCCGCCAGCGTGGCGAAATCCATCCAGCTGATTTGCGGACCGGTCTTGAAATAAGTCGGCATCACGATCCAGTACAGATCGACGTACTCGACCAGGATCGACCAGATCGCAATCCCCGCGATCACCTTCCGGCTGCGCTTGGCCGGCCGGCAGAGCAGGATAAAAAATGGAATCAGGAAGCGGATAAACGGCATGGCCAGACTGACCCCCAGCCAGTTTCCTTCCATCCGGTGCCGGTACCAGATGGTCTCCTCCGGCAGGTTCGCGTACCAGATCAGCAGGTATTGCGAGAACGCCATGTAGGTATAAAACGCAGTGAGTGCGAACAGCCATTTGCCGAGATCGTGATAATGCTCGTTCGTGATCGAATTCTTGAGAATCCCGGCGTGCCGGAATCCAAGGCAGATCAGCGTCACGAACGACATGAACGTCAGTGCGCCGCCGGCCAGAATGTAGAGCCCGAAAATCGTCGAATACCACTTCGGCTCCAGCGACATAAGCCAATCGAACGCCGCCAGCGATCCGACCACGACCACGAGGAACAAGCCGGGAGCCGACCAGCGTGCGATCACGTTCATCTGCCGCACCGAGCGCTCTTTATCCTGCTTGGTCGATTGATAATAGATCGCGAAAATCCAGATCGACCACAGAGCGAACATGATACAGCCGCGAATCATGAACCATTTCTCGCTGAGGAAATCCGCTTTCTGTTTCAGCACGGGATCGGCCATCACCATCGCCCGATCCATCCACGGATAGATGTCCTTCAGCCCGAATGCGACCGGGAGAAACAGCAGGAAGCAGGCAGGCAGCGTGATCATGATGTTTTCCATGATCCGGCGCATGGTGACGCTCCAGGCGGAACCGGTGAGGTACTGCACCATGACGAAGAAAAATGCACCCAGGCCGGCCGCCGCCACATAGGCGAATGCGACCAGGTAGGAGCGATGGAACCGGACTGGATCGGTGACGAATCCTGCGACGCACGCGATCACCGAAATCAGCACGGCGAGCACCAGCGTGTTGCGGCCCTTGGCCCAGCGCGTGGCGTCCAGTTGATAGGTATCGGTCATTTGTTCGGTCATTGCAGTTCCGCCATGTGATCCGCCGGAACGTCGGCTTTCGTCGCGTGGGCGGCACGCTGCAACGCGCGCACATACGCGATGATCGCCCAACGGTCGTCCACCACGATCTGAAAGCGATAGGACGGCATCGAGCGTCTTCCATTCGTAATCACGTTAAAAATATCTCCGTCGGCAAATTGCACGACACGATCTTCGGTTAGATTGGACGGCTGCCAGGTCGGTACGCGAGTCGGAACAATGCCTACGCCCGAACCGGTCTTGTCGTGACACGGCTGGCAATAAGTGTTGAATCTCAGTTGTCCTTGATGGAGCAGCGCCGGCGTCAATGGCACGGGACTTTTACCGACGTAGAGATCGCCTTCCATGCCCGTGAAATAAGCCGTGTCTTCGGTCATGTGCCCGCGCGCCACCGTACCCTCCGGTGGACGCCGCGCATCCCGCCCGTAACTTAAAAACGGCAATTCGTTTTCACCCTGAGGTTTAAATTTGGGCTGCTGCTTCATGTCGTCCCAGACCTGAATCGGAGGATCTCTCTGCACCCCGGAGCATCCGGTCAGGACGAAAGCGGCCAGGATCACTGTTGCTGTTTTGATCATCCGATCACAACCTCCACCGAGCCCGCGCCGACAATTTTCATATGCTCAGCCGTGGATTGCGCGTTAAAGATCGGGTCATTCGCCTCGACCAACAGGATGAAACGATCGTCGGTGGCGCGATGGGCCAAACGGTAATTCGCCGACGGATGATACAGCCGCGGAAGCCCGTTCATGGCAAACATGCCGATCACGCTGGCGAATGCCGAAAAAAGAATCGTCAACTCGAAGGTAATCGGAATCGAAAAGGAAAAGTCGAATAAAGGCTTGCCGCCGATCACCAGCGGATAATTGATCGTCCCGCACCACCATTGCAGCAACAGCGCGGTGGCCGATCCGCACAACGCTACGCAGATCACAATCCAGCCCAGCTTCGAATATGGAACGCCGATCGCGTCATCGATGCCGTGCACTGGAAACGGCGAGAGCGCGTCGATTTTGGTGTAGCCCATCTCGCGAATCCTGCGGCCCGCGCGCACCAGATGCTCAGGCTCGGAGAACTCGCCCATTACGGCGTAAACCTTATCCGCGCCGAAGCCCAGCTTGTCCTTAATCTGTTCAATATCAACTTGTCTGAAGTCGTGTGCCATTTAGTGATGACCCACCGTTTCTTTAGCGAACGTATGTTTTTCCACCGCCAGAACGCCTTTCACTTCGGAAATCGCGATCATGGGCAGGAAGCGCGCAAACAGCAAAAATAGCGTCAAAAACAGGCCAATTGTGCCCGTAAAGGTGCAAATATCGACCCAGGTCGGTTTAAAATAACCCCACGAGCTGGGCAGGAAATCGCGATGCAAGCTGGTTACGATGATGACGAAACGCTCAAACCACATCCCGATATTGGTGGTGATACTGATGATGAACATCACCGGGATCGAAGTGCGCATTTTCTTGAACCAGTAAAGCTGCGGGATGAGCACGTTGCACGAAATCATCGTCCAGTAGGCCCAATAATAAGGACCGAAGGCACGATTGATAAACGTAAACCGTTCGTAGCCGTTGCCCGAATACCAGGCGATAAAGAACTCCGTGGCATATGCGTAGCCGACGATCGATCCGGTCACCAGGATGATCTTGTTCATGTTCTCCAGATGCTTCATGGTGATCAGATTCTGAAGATTCAGAGCCCATCGCGCGATAATCAGCAGCGTCATGACGCAGGCGAAACCGGAGAAGATCGCGCCGGCGACGAAGTAAGGCGGGAAAATCGTGGTGTGCCAGCCCGGAATCACAGACGTCGCGAAGTCAAAGCTGACGATGGTGTGGACGCTGAGCACCAGCGGCGTCGAAATGCCGGCCAGAATCAGGTAGGCCACTTCATAATTTCGCCAGTGGCGAGCCGACCCGCGCCAGCCTAGGCTGAGGAATCCGAAAACCCATTGGCGGACTTTCGTCGTTGCGCGATCGCGCAGAGTAGCCAGATCCGGCACCAGGCCGGTGAACCAGAACAACGCGGAAACTGTTCCATACGTCGATACCGCGAACACGTCCCAGATCAGCGGACTGCGGAAGTTCTGCCACATGTTCAGATCCGTATTCGGAACCGGGAACAGCCAGTACGCGCGCCATGGACGACCGGTGTGAAACAACGGGAAAATTCCCGCGCAAGCAACCGCAAACAGCGTCATTGCTTCGGCCGAGCGATTGATCGACGTACGCCATTTTTGACGGAACAGGAACAAAATGGCCGAAATCAGGGTTCCGGCGTGGCCAATACCGATCCAGAACACGAAGTTCGTAATATCCCACGCCCAACCGATCGGACGATTATTGCCCCACACTCCGATACCGGTCGAGACCAGATAGGTCAGCATCGCGCCCAGCAGCAGCACGATCGACCCGGTGATGCTCAGCGTGATCCAATATTTGAGAGGAGTCTTAAAAACATCGCCCTCGACGATGGTGCTGATCTGCTCCGTCAGGTCATGGAACCCATCGGCCCGGACCAACGGCGGGTTGGTCGCCATCAACTGCGGATCCTGCACCACGTGATGCAGTTCCGCTACCTGCGGCAATACCGGTCCGTGATCGCCTTTGCTCATGCTGAAAGCTCCGGATTTGGATTTCGTAACTTCGCCAGATACGTGGTACGCGGCTTGATGTCGAGCTCGGCGAGCATTGCGTAGTTGCGCTCCTGCTTCTTGAGTTTCGAGACGCGCGATTCGGGGTCGTTAATATTCCCGAACACAATCGCATCCGCCGGACAGGTCTGCTGGCAGGCGGTCACGATCTCGCCATCCTTGATCGGGCGCCGGCCTTCGATCTTTGCCTTGATTTTCGTTTCCTGAATGCGCTGCACGCAGTAGGTGCATTTTTCCATCACACCGCGCATGCGGACCGTCACGTCCGGATTCTGCGCCATCGCGAACTCGGGCGAATCGTGCTTATGGAAGTTGAGGAAGTTGAAGTGCCGCACCTTCACCGGACAGTTGTTGGCGCAATACCGGGTGCCGACGCAGCGGTTGTACGCCATATCGTTCAGCCCTTCCGGACTGTGCGAGGTCGCCGCGACAGGGCAAACGTTTTCGCAAGGCGCATTCTCGCACTGCAAACACGGAAGCGGTTGCTCCACCAATTGCGGATCGTCTTCCGGCCCGGTGTAATAGCGGTCCATGCGAATCCAGTGCATTTCGCGGCCGCGCATCACCTGCTCCTTGCCGACCACCGGAATATTATTCTCCGCCTGACAAGCAACGACGCACGCATTGCAGCCGGTACAGGACGTCAGATCGATCGCCATGCCCCACTGGTTGCCCTTCGTATAGGAGACTTCGGGATAGATCGAGTGAAGTTCGGGAACTTCCGACATCTCCTCGATCACTTTAGGCGTTTTCTTGTACTCTTCGAGCGAAGTCTCGCGGAATACCGGCCGATCGTTCAGATGCTCGGCGTTCACGCTCTTATCGCCTGGAACGCCATGCTCCTGCGTAGTCGCCAGCGCGATTTTTTTCCCCGTCGAAGCGATCGTGAATCCGTCGCCGAACCAGTACACGTCCGACGTGCGGATCAGGTTCGCGTTGAAGCCGATATCTTTACCTACTCGCCCGCAGCGGACGCGCCCGTATCCGAGCGCTAGCGAAATCGCGTTATCGGCATGCCCCGGCTGCACCATAACGGCGGCTTCCAGCTTGTAATTTCCGCGCGATATCGAAATCGCGTCGCCGTCTTCAAGCTTCTGCTCGCGCGCCGTGGCAGGCGAAATCATCGCCGCATTGCCCCACACAAGTTTAGTGATCGGGTCCGGCGCTTCCTGCATCCAGCCGTTATTGGCGAAGCGTCCGTCCCAGGCCGCGGAACTGGGATAAAACGCGACCTCGATACCGGAAGCAGAAGTTTTTGCCTCCGATGCGGCTGCTCCCGCAAGCTTTTTCGAGTCGACTGAAACCTTCGCGGCCTCGACAGGCTTGGCGGAAGCAACGATGCCGTCGTTCAGCGCCTTGCGCCATGCCGCTTCTTTATCTTTCGCGCCCCACTGCCCTTGCCAGTAATTGCGAACGATGTCGTAGGCTTTCTTATCCTTCGAATCGATCAGCAGCGCGACGATCTCGGCTGCCGTTTTTCCGTCATAGAAGGGCGAAATGAGAGGCTGCTGAATCGCCACCGCTCCTTCGGACGTTCGCGCGTCGCTCCAGCTTTCGAGGAAGTGCGCTTCCGGCACATGCCACTTTGCAGCGGCTGCCGTTTCGTCGTCATCGATACCCAGATGGATCGAATTGGCGACCTTCGAAATCGCGACCCCAAACTGCACATCGGCCGGAGCATTATAGGCAGGATTGCCGCCTAAAATCACCAACGTCGATACTTGGCCGGACGACATCTCCGTAGTCAGCGTCTTGAGACCGTCCAGTCCTGATTCGGTCTTATCGCTTTTGACGTACGAAACCGCAGTGCTGCCCAGCGATGCATTGATCCCTGCCGCAATCGCGTGGACAATCGCAGGCTGCCTTGCACCCACGACCACCAACGCACCCGGTCCCGCCGCCTTCAAATCTTTCACCACCGCCGACAGAAATTTCGCCCGTTTGTCGCCACCCTGGACCACGTTCAATCCCGGCACCGCGCCCAGCGCCGACGCCAGATCCATCGCGAACTGCTTCACGTCGCCGGAACGCACCCGCAGACGATGGTCCGCGTTGGCTCCGGTCAATGAGAATTGGCTTTCCACCGCATACAGCCGGTTCGCCTTTTCAAAATCCTCTTCGGAAGAAAACTTGCGGCCCTGCGAATACTGCTTGGTCGGCACCACCGTCGGCGAATCGAGTCCCAGGAAATCCGCGTCCAGGGCCATCACCACTTTGGCCTTATCGAATCGCGGCAAAACGTCGAGAGGCTGGCCGAACGCCATGGTCAATCCCGCGCGCTCGTTGTCGCGTGAAATCGGTTCGTATTCGATCCACTTCGCTTTGGGAAATTTCTTCAATGCATCGCTGCGCAGAGAGGATAGCGACGGCGACGTCACCGTCTCACTCAAAAACCGCAATCCCGATCCATCGCCCAGCGATAACGCCTTCATCGCCGCTTCGAAGCTCGCCCAGTTCGATTCCTTGCCGCCTTCGAGCACCGTCGCCGACCGGTCCGGATCGTACAAGCCTAAAATCGCCGCCTGCTGCATCGCGGTCGCGGCGCCAAGGCTGCCCGGATGATCCGCATTGCCTTCAATCTTGGTCGGCCGTCCGTCATGCGACTCAACTAGAAGTCCGCTCACTCCACCCGACAGCGACATCACCGTCGAATAGAAATATGGATGCCCCGGGATCATATCCTCGACGCCTTTGGCGTAAGGAAGAATATGCTCGACCGGCCGCCGGCAAGCCGCCAGACCCGCCAGCCCGAACGATGCGGCCATCAATTTCAGAACCGTGCGACGCGAATTCGCGTCCAGCATCTCCGACGCATTGGCCGGAAATTCCCGATGCACCCATTCGCTGAATTCCGCAGTGCCCGCCAACTGATTCAAAGACCGCCAGTAGCTTTTTCCAGTCGCGCTCTTGGTGCGCTCCGGCCCGCTCGATTTGGTTGCAATATTAATGAGACTCGTCACATTACTCACCGGTGACACCCCGAGCAGTTCGTAGGCGGATTAATATGTTTCTCCGCGATGATCTCGCGCCCGATCTCCGCCGGATCCCGGTCCGGCACCCAATCGAGCTTCGTGACCAGTTCCACCGGCCGCACGTTCGGCGCGGGATTGCGGTGGCACTCCAGGCAAAACGCCATATTCAACGGCTTATCCTGATGCACTTCAATCATCTGATCGATACGCCCATGGCAACTGACGCAGCTTACGCCCACCGTCACATGCGCGGAGTGATTAAAATAAACGTAGTCCGGAAGGCGATGAATCTGCACCCACGGAATCGGCTCGCCCGTCTCATAACTCTTCCTCACCAGCGCCAGCCGCGGACTGGTGGTCTTCACGCGGTTGTGGCAATTCATGCAGGTTTCGGTCGCCGGCACCGCCGCGTAAGCCGCCTTGTACACTGTGGAATGGCAATAGAAACAATCGAGCCCGAGTTGTCCAGCATGCAGCTTGTGGCTGTAGGGAACCGGTTGCACGGGTTGATACCCCGTATCGATCACCGTGGGGTACGACAGGTAGGTGTACGCTCCGACGCCGGCCAATGCCCCCAGCCCGAGCAGCGCGCCCGCAACCTTTAATATGATGTCAGACGACTTGGGAAAGATAGCTGCCATCTCGTGTGTAAGTCTCCAGGGCCGTCGAAGGACCCTCCATAATTTCTACCATAGCAGGAGCGACTACGCAACCGGAGCAAATTTTCTTGTCTAGCCGTAAGAACTCCAGCGCCATTAGACTTTTCGGCGATTTAAAAGTTCGCCCGAAACTCATCGTGCTCCATAACCTGTTCTTCTTAGTGTTAACTTGCGCCGTTTACTTCTCACTAATTCCGCTATTCGATAAACAAGTTGCCGACGCGCAAGCCAGGGAATTGTCCATTCTGCACCAAACGGACCCCTTACAGCAAGACCTGCGTGCTCCTCTGGAATCCTACGCGCACGCCCTGATGCGAGCGCGAGTCACTTTATTCCTTGTTTTAGGCAGTATTTATGTATTGGCGGTACTGGTTCTGGAATCTATAATAATGCCTCTGTATGTGTATCGCCCGCTGCGGCGCATGCTGGAGGCGGATGCGGCCACGCAGCAAGGAAATCGCGATCGCGAGATGATCCCGCCCGAGGAAATTCTCGGCGACGAGATCGGCCAGATCATGCGTTCCCGAAATGAAACGGTGGGCGCTCTACGCCGGCAGGAGGACGAACTTGCGGCGGCGCTCCGCCGTTTGGAGGAGCAGGATCGCCTGGTGAGTCTCGGCCTCTTATCCGCCAGCGTGGCCCACGAATTGAACACCCCCCTCGCGGTCTTGAACGGCTCCATCGAAAAACTGATCGAGACCACCCACGATCAGCCGACCCTCGACCGGCTCGCGCGCATGCATCGGGTTGGCCAAAGGCTAAAGCGGATCAGCGAGAGCCTGGTCGATTTCTCCCGCGTCCGCCGCCAGCACATGGGACCGGTCGCGCTGCACCCTCTGATCGACGAAGCCTGGGGATTGGTGGCCATCGACGACAAATCTTCGACCATCGAGTTCGCCAACCACGTGGCAGCGGAGCAGACGGTGATCGGCAATCCCGACCGCCTGGTGCAAGTCTTCGTCAACCTGCTGAGAAACGCGCTGAACGCAGTGGAACCAGGCACCGGTCGAGTCGACGTGCGCTCCCGCAGCGTTGCTCGCGGAATCACGACGGCAGTGGAGGATAACGGCCGCGGCATCCCGCCCGACGTGCTGCCGGATATTTTCGATGCCTTCGTCACCACGCGCCTGGACGCCCGAGGCACAGGCCTGGGCCTCACCGTAGCCGAAGGAATCGTGACGCAACACGGGGGCACCATTTCCGCGTGCAATCGTCCCGAAGGCGGTGCGCGCCTGGAAGTCACTCTGCCCGCCGCGCGCGAGTAATTCTTAATCGACCTCGATCGCCTTCCGAAGCAGCCTGCGTAATCCGCTTTCGCCTGCCACGCCCTTGTGCGTTCCAGCGATCTTGCCATTCTGATCGATCAGAACATACATCGGAAACTCTTTCGCGGCGAACAGCGCGGCCAGATTCGTATCGTCCATCAGGACCACCTTCGAGGCTCGCGGAGAATCCCGCAGATATTGTTCGACCTTCCTGCGCGACTCCCGAACATCGACCGCCAGAACAATCAAGCCCTTCGATCCGAATTCCTCAACCAAACCATCGACAGCAGGCTGGTCGCGCTTGCAATAGGGACACCACGTGGCCCAGAACTCGAGGAGGACAGCGCTTCCTTTGAGCGACTCGTTATTAAACTTCTCGCCGGTCAGCGCCTTCGCGTGAAATTTAGGAGCCTGCTCGCGAGTGTCAATCGCAACCAGCTTCGAGGCGCCGAGCAGCGCCAACGCCATGCGTCGGGAGATCCAACCTGTAGCTGCCATGGTCGGATCATATCATTTAAGAACCTCGAGCAGAAATGCAATCACAAACCGGCTCTGCTCCTGGTTCAAATGCCTGCCGAATTTCCCATCATTTAGCAGAATCCACGCCGTCGATCCTCCACGTCCGCGCTTCACGCAATATTCGATGCGCCGGATAGCGCTCAGCGGTACTTTGAGCCGTCGTCCCACCCCGAGCACACCTTCGAATATGTTGACGTTGGAATCTCGGATGATGATCGAAACGCGGCCAAAGCTTTGCATGATCGCGGCTCCCACCATGAAAGGCACCAGAACCAGCAACAGCCAATTCTCCGATGCAAACCAAAGCATGAGCGCGCTTACCGCCCACGTGACGAACGCCCACGCCGATCGGATGTCGATATCAACTCTGGAATTGTCCAACAGAATCGATACCCCTGACGGCACTTCGCCCGACGCGAAAATAGAGGAGAGCTGCGCGGCCCGATCCCCCGAGACCCGCTCACCCTCCCAGATGAGTTCCGGCGCATTCACCCTCCGATTAGAGCAAATCCTATTAAGACAGTTGTACTGCCTGCCTTTCAGCAGGCTTATTTTGTGGGGCGGACGCCTTCGTCCGCGCCGGACCCCCTAGTCCGGCTCCAGCAACGCGCTCAAGCCGAAGAGGGCGCCGGCTACAGCAAATCCTCGCGCTTCCGCTTTTCGAGTTGCTTCACCAACTCCCCCACCTGCTGGGCCTTACTGCGATCCGCGATCAGCAGCGCGTCCGGCGTATCGACCACAATCAGATCGTGAACTCCCAGCAGCGCGATCAGTTTATTCTTCGCGCCATCGACGTAATTGCCGGCGCTATCGTGCATCAGTGCCTCTCCGCGCACCGCATTGCCCTGCCCGTCGCGCTGCTGAAGTTCGTAAACCGCGTTCCAACTTCCCACGTCGTTCCAGCCGATCTCGCCCGCCGGAATCCCAACCACATGCGCAGCCCGCTCCAGCACCGCGTAATCGATCGAAATGTTTTCGCAGCGCGGAAATACTTCAGCCAGCCGCGCCTGAAACTGGCGGCTCGAAAACGCGGGCAGACCGGCAATCAGCGTCGCGGTCTTCGGCAGAAACTTCCGCAGCGCGTCCAACAGCACCGACGTTTTCCAGAAAAACATCCCCGCGTTCCAATAAAAATTCCCTGCCGCAACAAACTCCGCCGCCGTAGCCGCATCCGGCTTTTCACGAAACTTCTTCACTGGCGCCTCGCGCCCGGTGCCTGGCGCCTCAGGAAACTCGATATACCCGTACCCCGTCTCCGCCCATCGCGGCTTGATCCCGAGCACGACAATCTTCCCCTCTTTCGCCGCTTTAAACGCAGGCCTCACCAGCTTGATGTAATCACGCGGTTTCCCGATCACATGATCCGCCGGAAACACTCCCATCACGGAATCACGGTCGATCGACTGTAGAATATGTGCGGCCAGCCCGATCGCCGGAGCCGTGTTGCGCTGCGCCGGCTCCGCCAGGATCTGCTTTTTCGGCACCTCGGGAAGCTGCTTCACGATCTCCGCCCGCAGATGATCGTTGGTCAGGATCCAGATGCGTTCCGGAGCCAACACCGGACGCAAACGATCTACCGTTTGTTGAATCAGAGACCGCTCGCCGAAAAATCGAAGAACCTGCTTAGCGTTCGCCCTGCGGCTGCGCGGCCAGAAGCGCGTCCCGCGTCCCCCCGCAAGAATCAATCCGTACAAATGCGACATATCTGAAATCTATTTATCCGCGCCCGTCACCGCTCAACCCACCTCGCCGCTCGACTACAGAGCCGTGACCACAGGGAGCGGTGTTCTTTTAGCGGTGTCCTATGCGATCCTACTGAACCGGAATCCCGCGCACCAGCTTCAGCGTACGATCCCATCGCGTCTTGACGAAGAAATTCTTGGCCAGGTCGATGAAGTGGTTCGTGTTGTAATCCACCCAATCCGCAGTCGGCGCGTCGTAGGACCAGAAAATAACCAGCGGCTTGCCGATAATGTTCTCGCGCGGCACGAAGCCCCAATAGCGGCTGTCGGCCGAATTGTCGCGATTGTCGCCCATGGCGAAATACTGGCCGTCCGGCACCACCAGTTCGCCATTCACAACGTGGTTAGCCAGCATCTCCCGCCCACGCTCATATCCGCCGCTGGTGTCGCTCGGCGGAAAATTGTCGGCGTACGCGTCGATGTAAGGGCGCACGTGCTGTACATACGGTTCCACCAGCTTCGTGCCGTTCAGGTACAGAGCCTTATCGATGAGCTTGATATGATCTCCCGGCACGCCCATGCAGCGCTTCACATAATTCTGGCTGATATCCACCGGGTACCGGAACACGATGACGTCGCCGCGCTTCGGCTCCGTGTAGGGCAGCAGATGTTTGCTGAAGCCGTCCGATGGAGAATAAGAAAGCTTGTCCACCAGCAGATGGTCGCCCACCAGCACCGTCGGGTCCATGGAAGGCGTCGGCACAATGAACGCCTGCACCAAAGTCGTAGTGCCGAACAGAAGAATCAGAATATTGAGCGCCCACTCGGTGACGAAATCACGAGTGGATTCGGCGAAGTTTTTCATTGAATGGGATATCCGTGGATCAACATGAAGGTGCGCTTCCAGCGCGTCTTCGGGAAGAAATTTTTAACTAGGTCGAACACGTGCGTCAGGCTGATGCCGGACTCCTGCAACTGGTCCGTCGGCGCGTCGTAGGACCAGTAGACAATCAGCGGTTTACCCACGATATTTTCGCGCGGCACAAACCCCCAGTAGCGGCTGTCGAGCGAAGAATCGCGGTTATCGCCCATCGCGAAATAGGAATTGGGCGGCACCACCACCTCCCCGTTCACCACATGATGGGTCAGCATGTCGATGGCGCCGGATTCGACGCTCACATTCGGCTCGCCCGGAAAATTGTCGCGGTAGGAATCGAAGTAATCGGTCTTGTGCACTTTGTACGGCTCGTCCAGCTTCACGCCGTTCAAATAAACCTGCTTGTTAACGATCCGGATCCGGTCGCCCGGCACGCCCATGCAGCGCTTCACGAACGTCTGCTTGATATCGACCGGAAAGCGGAAGACAATAATATCGCCGCGCTTCACCGGGCGATAAGGCAGGATATATTTGCTCACCGGACCGGCCGGCGCGTATGCCAGTTTATCCACTAGCAGATGATCGCCGATCAGCAGCGAATCTTCCATGGACCCCGTCGGAATCACGAACGCCTGCACCAGGGTGGTGGTCAGAAACAGCAGCAGCAGGATGGTGATGGTCCATTCCGCAATCGCTCCGCGAGGCTCTTCCTGGGGAAAATCGGGGTGAGAAGCGGCGATGGGAGCGCTTACGGCTTCAGGAACTGGCGCGGCTTCAGGAACTGGCGAAACCGGGGCGGCGGAATCCGTCGTATTATCGAGGCTCACTAAGTCCTAGTTTATCACTGCGCCTTGGGCTCAACCGCAACCCGCCTGGCCAGCAGCAGATTCGACGTGATCTTCTTATACCCGTATCCCACATGCATCGGCAGAGGCTTGGTGCCTGGCTGCTTGTATGCCTCGCGCAGATCCACCTGCTCCCGGTATTTGAAGCTCCCATAAGGACGGTCATAATCGCCGTAGAGCTGGACCTGCCATAAGCCAGCCCCAAACCAGTGGTAGGGAATTCCCGAGTCGTCTTGCAAAACGGCGGCACTGTTTTCCAGAACCAGGTTTCGGATCAGCGAAAACTCCCGCTGGTGCAACATATAGGAAGTCGACTTGAACATCGTGGTCGAGCCCTTCAGGCTGGCCACGTAAGTCTGAAACGGCTTGTTCTCCGTCAAACGGTTGTCCGCCAGATTCACTGAAAAATAATAGAGCTGATGCAGGGATTGATCGGCGTCCGCACGAAACTCGATCTCGACGCCTTTGTTCCCATAACGCGTAGGAGCGTGATAATCCAAGGTCCGGTCGATCACTTGCCCCTGTTCATCGAGACGAACGTAGCGGAAACCCAGAATGGTGTGATTGGTCCGCACCAGCAGTTGGAGAATCGGCACCAGCAGGCCATCGGTCACCTGGCCGCGAAACTGTTTGTCCATTTGACGGGTGATAAAAAAGCTGCGCCCCAGCTCCGACGCCATGGTCGAGCGCATCGCCGCCAGATATTCCGGCATCTCTTTCTTCTCGATCTGCGCTTCGCTCGGCAGCGTTCCCGCCGGCTCCAGGGCAGCGAAAACATAGACAGGACTGGCTGGGAAGTATTCCGTCGCCATCAGCGCATCCGGGCCGCTGAAGGGATAAAATACGGGACCCGACTTCACGGCCTTCAATTCCTGGGTTTGAAATTCGCGCAGCCCTTGCAGCAAATCGCCATCTGCCTTATTCCAGGCCGCATCCACCAGTTCGCGGTGCTCTTTCCAAGTATCGTCGTCTTCGAGTTTGGCGAAGGGGCTTCCAGTAGTTCCCGGCATGCCGGCTAAAAATCTTGCCGTATCGTCGGCGTCGCGCGAGGCGGGGACGGGATTGTTTTGGGCGGAAGATTTAGATTGCGCCGACGCGCTTGAAACGCGGCCACAACCAGCTAGCAGGGTTATTAAACACAGGGTTAGGGAGAAGCGAAGCATGTTTCAATAAGACGATCGCTCGTAGGATTCCTCCGCCGCCGCTCGGGACCGCATACGGCGGCTGCCGGGCCATTCGAGGCGCATGTCTTTGCAGACTTCGTCCAGCATTTCCACGTTGCAAGTCTTTGATTCAGCGGCAAATGCGGTGAGCAGCAGATTATCGCAAATGGCGTTGATCAGGCGCGGAATGCCTTGCGAGCGGAGGTGAATCTCGGCCATCATTTCTTCGGAGAAGATTTCCTGCTCCGGCAATCCCGCGATTTCAAGGCGCGATTCCATGTATTCGACTGCATCGCGCAGCGTAAAGGGCTGCAAATTGCAGCGCAACACGATTCTTTGCTTCAGTTGGCGTAGATTCGGCGCGTCCAGCTTACGATCCAGCTCTGGCTGTCCGGCCAAAATAATTTGGAGCAGTTTGCCGTTGCGATTTTCCAGATTTCCCAAGAGACGGATCTCTTCGAGGACTTCCCATTCCAGGTTGTGCGCCTCATCGACGATCAGCACCACGGTGCGCCCTTCCTGCGTCTGCTCCACCAGTAACTGATTGAGGGCAAACAGGACTTCCGTCTTCGAGGTGCGCGCGCAAGGCAAGTCGAGATCGTAGGCGATCATCTCGAAAAACTGCTCCGGGTTGATCCGTGAGTTGAAGATAAATGCGAATTCTATGTATTGCGCTTCCAGATAATCGCGCAGGCATTCGAGCATGGTGGTCTTGCCGGTGCCCACTTCGCCCGAAAGTACGATGAATCCCTTTCGCGCCTGTACGCCATATACCAGATTCGCAAGGGCTTCTTCATGTTGCTCACTACGATAGAAGAATGCCGGGTCAGGGCTTAAACTAAAAGGACTCTCCGAGAAACCAAAAAACGCGTTGTACATATTAAGCCAACCGCCACTGTGCTGAGATCGGAGGGCTTAATCTGCGTCTAACCCTCTCTTGTATATACTCTTCGATAGTACCATGCAGATGTATGAGCGCAATCAGTTTTTTAGTTCACTTCGAGCAGGATATAGCCAGGAAGTGTACTAGGTTGATTGCCTTCGAATACTACCCTCCGGGTTTTCGGGAATGGCAGCCCGGTTTGGATAGCTCGTTGATAAACAGGGATTTGGCGCATAATTTTGCGATACGATTCGTCTTGGGTTTCCAAGTAGGCGGACTTGCCGAGCAGGCCTCCGCCCCATCCAACTGATAGAATACAGGCGTCTTGGCGTTCGGAGATTTCGGCCGTTCGCTTCTCGAGGCCGGAAAGCGTGGCATGGAGCTTTGAAAGGCCGGCCAGTTCGGCATAGGATTTGTGGTGCGCGAGCAGTTTCGCGGCATAGCGATTCGAAGCCTGGAACAGTTTTGCCCTGTCTTGCGCGGCCTTATTCGACCATAATCCTTCAAAAACAGTGCCCGAAGAGGCCATCTCGGCGAATAAAGGAGTCGAATCGTCGACTTTGTTCGAGGATCCGCGCTGCGATTTCCAGCCGAGCTCGTACTTGCCGCCTTTGGCGAGCAGGGTCGAGACACGCAAAAGATAGACTTTCATCCCGGCGTGGGTGATGGGGGTGGAATCGCCGGCGGAAAAGCGCTTCATGCGGCTGGAGCCGGATCCGCCCAACACGGCTTCTTCGGCGCGCAGTGCCGGATGGCGCGGGAGGCGGTCTTCGGAGGTCAGGCGCTCCGACAGATCTCGCATGGAGCCTTCGGTCCAGCGGTCGGAGACAGCGCCGGTGCGGAGTGCGCCTTTGATGGCCGTTCCAGGGATATAAGGACCCGAAGGCGAGACGGCGAAGGTCGGGATGAATAGATTTTCGGGGCTGGCTTTTTCCCAGTGGGGAATCGCGCTGACATTTTCAAATGGGATTCTGCGGCCGGCGAAGTTTTGCGCGAATCCTCCCCAGGATGCGAAGTCGAGGCGGTCGGCTTTCTTCAACTGGGCCAGGTATCCGTCGAGCCTGGGGCCTTTTGCCAGCAAGCGGAAAATGCGGCGCTGATCGAGCACATTGACGTGATCCTTCCACACCATGTAATCGATGGGCGAGAGTTTTTGGCCGTCGCCGATCAGGGTGGGAGTGAGGCAGGTGATGCGATATTTCATGCGGGCCTCCCTATAGCAACGGGGATCGGGATCGCCAAGGCGAAACCGGAACGGTAGACGGGGTGCGCGAAATTCTCTGGGGCGACATCGGACGCCGCGCCCACGGGCGCCGATGCGCTGACGATGACGCTGCCTTCGGTCAACATACGCGTGGGCTTTTTCTCATCGCCGTGACTTTCAATACGGCCACCGCGAGTGGTCAAGGAATAGTTGCCGTGCTGCCAGTCGATGGCGTCCGATTCCGAGGGGTGAAAGACGGACAAGAGCCAATAACCATCGGCATTTTCGGCGGGATGTAAAAGAAGCTGCGGCAGGTCGCCTTCAACAATCTCCGGCATCTCCGAACGTCCCCAGCCGCGCGACCTTCCGCCGCCGAAGCCACTATCGGCGAGCAGACGCAGAGCGCCTTTGAGCGGGCCGCTCCAACGATCTTTCGCTTCGTCATTGGCGAAGGAGGCGATCAGCCAAAGACCGGCTCCGGGGGTGAATTCCAAACATGCGGTGGAATGCGGGGCGACGCTTTCTCCCTCGCGATCGACGGCGGCGTTGGAACGAACGCTGACGCGAAACGGTCCCTGCGCGCCGCCGGAAATGAGGCATTCGCTGGGACCATCGATGGTCCAATTTTCTTCGGCGATGGCACGGCCGGAAATCAGCGTCTCAACCACTTTCAAAGGGACGAAGCGCGCGCCTTTAAACCGCACCTTTGGCGAGGCGGGAGGGGGCCAGACATTTCTCGGCGGGACGACGTAAAGAGTCTCGCCATAAAAGGGGAAGCAGGAGCTGAAGCGTACCGCTGGATCCGCAGCGCGGGCGGTGGCGTCGAGCCAGGGATCGAGTTCGCCCAGGCTTGCCATGGCGGAAGACACGGCGGAGAAGACGGAATCGCTGTGATAGATGCGATCGACGCGGTCACGGTCGCCCGAGTCGGGCCCGATGCGCCAGGGTCCGGTGGGGCGAAGCTTGATGAGGAGGGCGGACATTATTGTTCTACGTGTCGGCTGCGTGGCGCACTCAACCGCTCCCTGCGGTCACGGCTCGGAGAGCTGGTGGAGTGCCTCATGCCAGTTTTTCGGCGAAAGCGGAGTCGTTGGTTAGGGCCTGCACGGCGCCTAGATCGGCGGCGGTGGCCAGTTCGGATTCGGAGGCTCCGGAGGAATAGAAGGAACGGCCGCGCCACACTAGTTTGAGATTTTTGAAACTTACGCGGCCGCTGCCGCGGGATCCGCCGCCGCCGAGGGCGTCGTCTTCTAAAAGGCGCAGGCCTTCGAGCACGCGCGCGGGGAGGGCTTTATCCTCTTCACACAAGACGTCGATGACCAGACGCACTTTGAATCTTGCGCCGGCGGGGACGCGTTCCAGCGTGCGCGGGTTGGCTTGTGAAGTGATGCGGTCAATGGCGTTTTCGCTCTTGACCTCGGTGATTTCGTCGTCGAGATTTTCGCGCATCTGGGCGGTAATGCTGTCCTGATCGAGCGGCGCGTCATAGATGGTCAGACGGGCCGGCGTCGAGGAACGGGCATCGAGCGCTTCCCCTTCGACGCGGTCGAGACGCAGAGGGCTGCGGCCGAACAGCAGGCCGATTTCATCGTCGGGACGGTCGCTTTGATGGATGCGGACTTCCTGGCCTTTGCGTTTCGAAAGATAGACCAGCTCGGCGGGCGAGGTGAGGCCGAGCGCATTCTCAAGCAGCGAGCGAACCTTGCCGCGGAGGGAACTGCCGGGGATGTAGGGAAGACCGAAGGCGTCCTTCACGACGGGATTATCCGCGCCGCCGATTTCGAGCGAGCCTTTGCCCGCGCCGATATGGAGGCCGGTTTCGCAGTGCAGGTCACCCGAGAGAATCAATTTACCGATTAATTGCAATTTGGTTTGAGCCGTATGAGTGGCCATTATTTTCTCCAACCTGGTTGTCCAACTCTAAATGTGTCGACACTCTCGAAAACGTCCACGAAGAAACCGCTCCCTGCGGTCACGGCTCGGTCGCGGGCGTTTTTGTCGCTATCGCTGGCAGTGCATGGCGCCGCCCCACGAACACGCTGCGGGGCTGAGTGGATGGGGCGAAAAATCGATTTTTCGCAGGTTCTGCTGTTTTCAAAGGTGAAGTTCACGTGATGCATTACTCGTTGTAGGCGACGATCGCCTCGAACAGATCTTTAAAACGCTCGTAACCACGGGCGTCGTTTTTGCGGGTAACTTGAAGCAGCAGGCGTTCGAGGGCATCGAGGCTGCGGAGCGAGTGACGGGCGATGGTGTAGGCGAGGCGCGCGCGCAGCATTACGAACTGGTGCTGGCGCTCACTTTCCGGGGCACGGACTGCGCGGCGCACGGCGTTATAGAGACGGCGCAACTGGCTCTTGGTGCCGGAATCCATATCGCGCATGCGCATGACGACGACGTGGGCCTGATTGTCGAGATAGAGGCTGTCTGAGATGAGCTTTTCGAGCTCGATATCGACAGGTCCGTCGAAGGGGCGTCCGCCGCCACCGCTGAAATTGGGACGTCCGCCTTCGCGGCGATCTCCGCCACGCGGACCCTCGGGGCGAGGGCCGCGATCTCCTTGGCCGGGCGGGCGATTGCCACGGTCACCGCCAGGGCCGCGCGGTTTATCGTCGCGACCCTTTTCTGGGCGCGGACCACGATCACCTTGCGGACGCGGCTGGGCCGCCGGTTTGGCAGCCTCCTGCTTGGGAGCTTCCGCAGCCGGTTTGGGAGTTTCCTCCGGTTTCGGAGCTTCGACTTTTTCTACTACCGGTTCGACTTCTTCTGGCATTACTTTCCCTTCGTTACGACTCGGCTGACAGTCTCGCCCATTCTAACGCCACGCGGCCCGCCGGCCGCAACTTGACGGTGACTGCGCTGCGGCCGATCAAATCGGCGATTAAAGATGTTTGCGCTTTCTGAAAATCTCCGCGCTGGGGGCCGGTGGTGCGGGCGGCGCCGAGAATTCTGCGAATGCGGCGATGGTAGCGCCACGGACGCTCCCCTCCACTGCGGCGGGCTTGCCGCTTGGACATTTTCGATTGCGTCTCGCGATAAATGCCGCAGAGATCCTTCAAATATTGCGGGGAGACGCCGAAATCGGCGACCATGCGGGTGAGCGAATCCTTCAGCTCCGCGGCTTCGGCGAACTGCTTCCATTCGAGGGTCCGGCCGAGGATCCAGATGCAGTCTTTGTCAGCCGATTTCGCGGCTTCGAGACGCTGTCCCGCTTCCTCGAACACGGCGCCGAGAGAGGCGTCGACCGACGGCGCCAGGGCCAGAGCCATGCTGATGGTCTTGCCTTCCGGTCCGTCGAAGTTTTTCAAATTGGCATCGGCGAAGCGGTGGAAGAGGCGCTCCAATTCGCGCGCCAGAGCGACCAGCGAATCCCAGGCGCCGTAGACGGCGAAGTCGTCGCCGCCGGAGAAAATGACCGTTACTTTTCGCCAGAATTCAGGCATGGAGCAGAGGACTTCGAGCTCGCCCGCGAAAAACTGCTTATAAAGGACCGAAAGCTGGATGTGCTCCTCGACCGTGTGGGCGCGGCGGATGCGGATGCCGAAGTTATCGACGTCGCCGCGCAGCACTCCCCAGGTTTGAAGGCCACCGGCGCGCGAGGCAAGCTCCGCTGTAGAGGCGGGATCGAAACCATCGTCACTTTGCGCGGCGTGGCGGGCGAAAGGCAACGCATCGGCGGCCGACCAGGCGAGGGTCCAGACGTGCTTCCCTTCCCCGATCTGAATGCGGCCCGGCGTTTCAGGCGACCAGGCGGCGGATTCGGCATTGCGCAGCTTCATGCCCAATTGAGTGGCGAAATATTCCTCGCCTGCTTCAATACTGGTCGAGACATCGGCGAAGCCGGGAGTGCCGCGGCGGCGGTCCATTTCCTCATTGAGACGGCGGCGGACGATGCTCCAATCGCCGAGATTTTCGGTGACGCTCCAGAGGAGTTTGAGGACTCCGCCACTCAGGGCGGAAATTTCAGCGCCGGCGGCTTCGAGGAATTTTTCGGCGGCTTCACGGGATTCCTCAGGCAGCAGGACTAAGAATTGTCCACCGCCGCTCGATCCTAAGAGAATTTTCGCGAGGCCCAGTTCGGCGAGGAGGGCGCGGGGGAGCACTTCGCTCAATAAGGCGATCCAGTGCGAGCGGCCGGTGAAGACCTGATCGTGGTCGTTCTGTGTTGGGGAGTAAAGAAACTCGTCGATGCCGAGGAGCTTCCCCTGAAGAAATATCTGCAAGGACATTCTGGGGCGAAAGGATCAGAATAACACGTTCACGCAAAGACCCGGAAAATCAACGGGACGCGGTCAGGGCGGTGCGCAACCAGAAATGAACGACGGAATCGAGGGTGGAGCAGAGGTCGGCAAAGTCGGTATGCTTCCTGACATAGGCGTTCACATGCAAATCGTAGGCTTTTTCGATATCGGCGGACGCTTCAGAGGAGGAAAGCATGACGACGGGAAGCTGGCGCAGGCGCTGCCGACCCTTGATGTATTCGAGAACTTCAAAGCCGTTCTTTCCGGGCATAAACGGGTCGAGGAGCAACAGGTCCGGCACTCCGTTCGAGAGAACGGCGATGGCCTGATGGCCATCGGTGACGACTTCGAGATGGTGCGGGATTCCGGTTCGTTTAAGCGCGATCGCAATGAGGCGAGCGGCGGTTCTATCATCCTCCGCGAGGATGATGCGGACTGGGTTCGTATACATTAATTTGGGAATCATTGCGCGTCCGCGGCCGCCACCTCGGCTTGCTTTCGCAAATTTGGGCGCCGCCGCGAACGCATTGGGGCACTGCACTAAGAAATATAAACGTTATCGTTAAAGCTACGGAAGTGAGGAAAAGATAGCTAACGGTTAGCAAGAAGCGCTAACGTATGGGATAGAATAAGCGGCATAGAAAGCCATTTGTGCCATCCTACCGAGAGCAAGCGGACCGCCCGGACGTTGTGCTTCCAGCGCAGATAGAGGTTCGCGCGGCGCTTGAAAAAATTATCGGAAGCGCCGGATTTCGCAACTCTGAGCGGATGCGGAGGTTTCTGCGCATCGCGGTGGAGCGGACGCTCGACGGCGCGATCGATCAATTAAAGGAATTCTCGCTTGGCCGGGATGTTTTCGATCGCGGCGAAGATTACGATCCGCGGACCGATTCCATTGTGCGCGTCGAGGCGCGGCGGCTGCGGAAGAAGCTGCGGATTTATTACGAAGGCGAAGGGCTGCTGGATCAGGTGGTGATCGAGTTTCATCCGGGCACCTATGTACCGGGCTTCGCGCGGCGGACGGCGGGAGCGGCGGCGGAAAAGCGGCTGGATCCGAAGACGGTCGCAGTGCTGCCGTTCGCCAATTTAAGCTCCGATCCGGAGCAGAATTATTTTTGCGATGGCATTTCCGAGGACATCATTGACGCGCTGAGCACGGTTCGCGATCTGCAAGTGTTGGGGCGCGGGGCGACGTTTCTATTTCGCGATCAGGCGCTCGATCCGCACGCGCTCGGCAGGGAATTGGGCGCCGGCACGATTGTCGAAGGGAGCGTGCGAAAAAGCGGACAGACGCTTCGTGTTTCAGCCCGGCTGATCGACGCCGAAACGGGGCACGTGCGCTGGTCGACGACGGTGGACCGGCCGGAAACCGATGTTTTCGCGATGAAGGATGAGATCGCCACGGCCATTGCCGGGACGCTGTGCGACCAGTTGAGCGCCGATCGATCCAACAGCAGCGTGCGGCTGCCCGAGCCCGCGCCGAGTATCGAGGCGTATGCGCTCTATCTCCAAGGTCGGCACGCGGCGAACCACTTGGACGCGGAAGGCTACCGTATTGCGATCGATTACTATCAACGGGCCATCGCGGAGTTTCCGAAGTACGCGCCGCCTTACTCCGGGATGGCCGATGTTTACACGGCACAGTCATCGTGGGGCATGGCGCGGCCGTCGTCGGTGATGCCCAGCGCAAAACGGGCGGCGCAGGAGGCATTGCGCCTGGATCCGGGGCTGGCCCACGCTTACACATCGCTCGGCTGGGTGATGTTCTGTTACGAGTGGAACTGGATGGAGGGACTGGCGGCGGCGCAGAAGGCGCTGGTGCTGGAGCCGAATTACGCTTACGGGCAGATGGCGATTGGTGCGTTCTTCATGGTGCTGGGCCGCATTTCCGAAGCTCGGGAGCGGCTCGAAACGTCCTTGCGGTTGAACCCGCTTTCGATTCGCGCGCACCGGCTGCTGGGGTTGGTGCTGACGATCGAAGGGAAGTTTGAGGAGTCGGGACAAAGACTCCAGGCAGCCCGCGCGCTGATGCCCGATTCCGGCGAACTCGCCTGGATGATGGCCGCCGTCTATCTGGCGCAGGGGCGGATGGAGGAGGGATTGCGCTACGCGCGGGAATGTCAGAGCGATCCTGAGGTGCCGCGTATGCTCGGGATGCTGGGGGAGGCGCTGGCGCGCAGCGGACGCAGGAAAGAGGCGATCGAAATCCTGCATCGCATTGAAGAGATGGCAACGCGCGAGTACGTCGATCCGTGGTCGTTTTGCCGGCAGCACATGGCGCTCGGTGACCGGGAAAAGGCGCTCGATTTCCTGGAGCGGAGCTTCGAGGACCGGTCCACGCTGGCGCTGTTCGCGCCGATCGATCCATTGTTGGAACCGCTGCGAACAGAGCCGCGATTCCAGGAGATGGTGGCGCGGCTGCACCTGCCCGCCGTTCCGCGATCCCTGGCCGCGAAGCTCTAGGAACATTCATGCAAACACATTCCCGATTTATTTCGACCAACGGCATCCGCATGCATTATGTGGAGGCGGGCGCGGGGCCGCTGGTGGTCCTGTTGCATGGATTTCCCGAGTCGTGGCATTCCTGGCAGCATCAACTGGAAGCGCTGGCCGAGGCGGGTTTTCGCGCGGTGGCTCCGGATTTGCGGGGGTACGGGCAAACGGATCAGCCAAAGGCGTTGGAAGCGTACGATATTTTCCAGCTCACCGGCGATATAGTTGGGTTGGTCAACGGGCTGGGCGAGCAACAGGCGGTGATCGTCGGACATGACTGGGGCGCCTGGATCACGGCCTACCTGGCGCTGTTCCGGCCCGATTTATTTCGCGCCGTGGCGCTGCTCAGCGTGCCTTACGCGCCGCGCAGAACGATGAGTCCGACCGAATGGGAGCAGCAGAAGTATCCGGGCAAGATTTTCTATCAGGCGTCGCTGCGAAGCCCTGGGTCCGATGAATTTCTGATGTTGGATGTCCGGTCGAGCCTGTTGAAAGGCCTCTATTCGCTGTCGGGAGAGGCGGAGGAGCAGGATCGTTGGAGTGCGATGCGGGATCCTTCCGTGCGCGGCGCGGCTTTGATTCCAAAGATGCCGTCCTGGCTGAGCGAGCAGGATCTCGATTTTCTAACGGCCGAATATCAGCGCGCCGGGTTCACCGGAGGCTTGCATTATTACCGCAATATGGATCGCAACTGGGCTCTGACACCATTTTTAAATGGCGCGAAGATCTTGCAGCCGACGCTGTTCATCGCCGGCGACCGCGATCCGGTGATCGACTTTTTGCGCGAGGAATACGAGGCGTTGAGCACCAATATTCCGAATCTCAAAAACAACGTGCTGCTTCGAGGAGTGGGACATTGGACGCAGCAGGAGAGGCCACAGGAGGTGAATCGCCTGCTGGTTGAGTTTTTGCGGTCGCCCTAAAACGGTGGGATCAGTTCGAAGTGGTAAAACGATCGAGACTCGCCGGT
Organism: Bryobacteraceae bacterium; assembly: GCA_049521155.1. Classification (GTDB taxonomy): domain Bacteria; phylum Acidobacteriota; class Terriglobia; order Bryobacterales; family Bryobacteraceae; genus Palsa-187. The sequence goes on along the minus strand of JBEKPC010000015.1, from coordinate 18,547 downwards.
TTCCGTGCGAAACAATAAAAATCCTAGCTTCTCCAGCACGCGGATCGAAGCGTGGTTCTCAACTTGCACCATCGTAACGATTCGCGAGAGGCCCAATTCATGGAAGCCGAACTTCACGAATGCGCGGCCGGCCTCCGTCGCGAGGCCTTGTCCCCAATACGCGCGAGCCAGATAGAATGCCAGGCTTCCTTCCCCGGGAACTCCGAAATGTGGATACACGCCGCAGCGGCCGATATAGCGCCCTTCGGGCTTATAGACCGCCGCCCACATCCACAGGCGAGCCGATTCGGGCCGATGCAATCCTGGTTGAAATTTGCGCTCCGCCGCGTCGCGTGGCCGGGGCGCACCGCCTACGTAACGGCGAAATTCGGGGTCCGCTTCCATCTCGCAATAGGCGTCGAGATCGGCCGGCTCATGGTCGCGGAACAGCAACCGCTCTGTTTCCAGAACGATCACGAAAATCGCGACTTCAAATACTCCCAGAGCTGCAAATGCCTGCCGGGGCAGCGCACCCAGGGTGCGTAGGAAAGAGTGTTGGTGGCGGTTTCCACCCACAATCCGAAGGGATCGACTTTGGGGATCGACACGCTGAAGACGACACCCGATCCACACACATCTTCGGCGTCGATCTTCGCATTCGCCACGTCCTTATACTGGCCCGCAGGACCCCAGTCCTCATTGAATCTATCCGGCGGATAGTACTTGCAAGGAGTCTCCTGCGTGCAACCCCAAAGCTTGTACGCGTCCTGATAGTTTTGCTGTTTCAGCAGGCTGAAAAACTGTTTGATCACCCGTTCCTGCCGCCAGCTTCGAAAGGTGAAAAACAGGATGCCGCCGACGATCAGGACCGCCAGAGTCCACAGCACGACGCGTTTATTGCGCCGCTCGCGCCGCGCATCCGAAACACCGTAGGAGGAATCCAGGAATCCGGGCATTTTGTATTTAGGCGATTTTATTTAGGAGGATAAGCCTTATCGTACGCGGCCACCACATCAGTGGTAACGTCGAACGCCGGCTTGAACGTGATCACCGCGCTTGCCTCCACCACCATATCGAGGCCTTTCTCGTCCGAAACCTTCTTCACCACTTCCAACATGCGCGTTTGCGCACGGGTCAGAATTTCGCTGCGATCACGGTCGACGTCGGCGCGCAAATCCTCATCCAGTCGCTTCACTTCGCGTTCTTTGCGCTGTCCACGAGCCGCCAGATCGGCTTCGCCCGCTGCGCTCAGCTTGCCCTGCGCACTCTGAAGCTGCGTCTGGATATCGGCCAGTTCGCGCTGCGCCTTATCGAGATCGTCCTGCCGCTTCTTATACTTGGCCTGCATATCGACATTGGCCTTCTTGATCTCTGCCGTCTCGAGGATCGCCTTTTGCAGGCTGACGATGCCCACTTTCGCCTGCGCCATGGCAGGAACGGAAAAAAGCCCGGCGGCACACACCGCGAGCGCGAGAGAGGAACGGAACATAGTTTGCATCAAACTCCTTTTATTTACGAACTATTTTAGCAGCATCTCGTCGAGCACTCGGCCCACGCTGCCGCTGGGGGTCTCGATGTCGAGCATGGTGGCCAGCGTCGGTGCGATATCGTTCACAATCACATTGGCGTTGTAGCGCCCGGCGCGAACTTGCGGACCCATAAACAGAACCGGCACATGCGTATCGTAATCGAACGGCGCGCCATGGGTGGTGCCGCTGCGGCTCACGATCCAATAAGGATCCAGCATGACCATCACGTTTCCCGACCGCGCCTGATTAAATCCATTGCGGATGCGCGCCCCGATGGAATCCGGGGAAATCTGGCCGTGCATCAATTGAGTGCGCGTGAATACGCGAAAGACGTGCGGCAGGGCGCGAATCGCATCGGCGGCCACACGCTCCTCTTCTGCCATGTCGACCTTGCCCTGCGCGAGGAACAAAGAGCCTTCGCCCGAATACACAATCCACTTCCCTGCCAGGGACGCGCCAAAGTGCGCGGTGAGAGCCTTTTCCACTGTGTCGAGCTCGTTCTTTTCGTCGAATCTTCCGCCCGGCATTTTGCGCTTCTGATTCACCTCCGGCACCGGCGATACGCCATGATCGGCGGTGAGCACGACCAACACACGGCCCACGCCCGCTTGCGCCTCCGCCGCGCGAATCAGCTCCCCCACCAGCTTGTCGACGCGCAGAGCCATGTCGTGAGCCTCTTCCGAATCCGGTCCCAGCGCGTGGCCGACATAATCGTTCGACGAAAAACTCACAGTCAGTAAATCGACCTTGGAGCCCGCGCCCAGTTTTTCCGCGACGATCGCCTTTTCCGCGAATTGCAGGATCAGTTCGTTGCCCCACGGTGTGGCGTCAAGCGCCGCGTAGAATTTCGCGTCCGGCGTAGAGGCCATGGTGTTTCCCATCCACTGTTTGCCCGCGTATTTATCGGCGGGATGCGAAGTGTTGAACTGGGTGACCCACTCCGGCAGCGCATCGAAATAATACGTGCTGCTGACGAAATTACCGGTCTTGCCGTCGAACCAATACGCGCCATCGGCCATATGGCCGGAGGGTAAAATCGCGGCGCGATCTTTGATCGATACGCCCACCACCTTGCCGCCCTTGCCCGACATCTTCATCTCGTCGCCGAGCGTCGATTGCAGCATCCGGTTGGGCGACGATCCTTCGCCCGTCGAGCCGAGCAGCTTCGTTTCCTCATCGGAAACGCTGGTGACGCGTTTCTTGCCGTCCCACCATTCATTGCCGATAATGCCGCTCAGCGCGGGCGTGGCGCCGCTCAAAAAAGTCGAGTGGCCGATGGCGGTCACGGTCGGCACGTGGTCGAAACGGGCGTTGGTAAACACCGCGCCGTGCTCGAAGAATCGTTTAAATCCGCCGGTGTACTCGGAGTGAAACCTGGTCAGATAGTCGTAACGAAACTGGTCGATAACAATCGCCACCACCAGCTTCGGCGCGGCATTATTTTGCGCGCACAGCGGCAGCGTGATACAGAGAGTGAGAATCCAATTGCGCATGGATTCTCCAGTCTAGCAAGTGAGATCGCAGCGTCCTACTGACCGCCCAATTCTTCCACGTCCGCGCGATCCCGCGGGCGGCCGGTGGCCTTCTTGTTCTTGATGAGCGCGCTGCGGCCGAGAAAAAATACGGGAACTCCGTCCAATTCTCCCGGCTCGATGGAATCCCAGATTTCCTCCGCCGTGAGGCCGGTCAAGGAGGTGAGGAGATCGATCCGGTTCGGAGGCTGACCAAGCTGGATCACCTGGCCGGATACAAGAAAATTATGTGCGGACAGTCCTAGAGAGCCGAACCCAAACTTTTCAATCGCGATTACAACGCGTGCCGCGTTTTCCGGAGTGGCGCGAACCAGAATGTCGATGTCCTGCGTGTAGCGCGGGCGTCCGTGAAATCCCAGAGCCCAGCCACCGACGATCGCATACTCAACGCTCTCCGAGTTTAACGATTCGATAAACGCTCTCAAATCGCGTTGCAGCCGCATCCCCGCCCTCTGGGTAAATCAGATCGATCATAATCGCAATCCGCTCGGCCGGGGTCAGCGCGCGATAGTACGCCAAATCCGCCGCTTCGGCTTCTTCGAACGTCGCGAACTTGCGAATCGACTGCTCCACTCAGTTCTTCGGATTGCCTTCCTTCGCTAAGCGCACCCGCGCCGCTTCGAGCTTGCTCTTCACCTTCGCCACGTCGCCCGGTTCCACATCCGCGGGCAAACTTTTCTCGAATTCCTGAAGCGAAAGCTGCCACTGCGCGATGGCTTCTTTCACTTTCGATTCATGGAGCAGCACGTCGCCCATATGATCGTGGACCGTCGCGTCGCGCGGTGTGCGCAGCAGCGCCTGATGCAGATTCTCCTCCGCCTCCGGCAGCCGGTTCATCTTGAAGTAAACCCATCCAAGGCTATCGAGATACGCTCCGCTATTGGGTTCGATATCGAGCGCCTTCGTGATCAACGTCAGCGCTTCGGGCAGCTTCACATTGCGATCCGCCAGCATGTACCCCAGATAATTGAGCGCCGGCGCGTTATCCGGATCCACCTCGATAATCTTCCGGAATTCAGCCTCGGCCAAGTCGAGCTTCTTCATCTTTTCGTACATCGCGCCGCGCTGGAACCAGACCAGAATCTTATCGTCCTTACTGGTCGAAAGCTTCTCCGCCGAATCGAGCGCCTTCGCCTCATCGTCGAATTTCCGGCCCCGGTCATAGACCGCCGCTGCCAGATCGTAATAAACTTCACGATCCGCTTTTCCATCCAGCAATTTCTTCATCTCGGCCGCCGCGGCGTCGGTCTGACCCATATCCGCCAGCACTTCCGCATGCGCCGTGCGCAGGGAACGATCGTCCGGCCACTTCTTCACCGCCGCATCCGCTTCCCGTTGCGCTTTCGGCAGATCCTTGCCCAGACGATACGCCACGATGATCCTCGCCGTGATCTCCGAATCCCGATCATGATCCAGTTCCGCGACCTGCCGCAGAGCCGCCACCGCCGGTTCGGTCTGGTCGTCCGCGCTATACAAATTGGCTAGGCGAAGCAGCAGAATGCTCCGGTTTTCGCGCTCTTCTTTGCTGTAATTCTTCTTGGCCGTCGTATCCAGAATCTCTTTCAGGCGCGCCGTCGCCTCCGGCATCTTGCCTTCCGATTGCAGAATCGTCACTTCGTTGTAGCGGATTTCCAGATTGTTCGGCTCAATCGAATGAGCCTTATCCTGCGCTTCGCGAGCCTTCGCAAAATCGCGAAGCTGGGTATAGATGCCCGATATCCGCAGGTAGGATTCCGCGTCGCTCGGCTCTTCCGTCACCAGTTCCTGATACACTTTCAGCGCTTCCTGGTACTGCTGCGCCTTCAAAAGATCCACCGCCATGGCCTTCTTCAGATCGCCGCCATTGGGAGGATTCAGCTCCAGCGTACGCTTTAGCGTTTCGGCGGCCAACCCGTACTCTTTCATCTGTTCGTAGGCCTGCGCCAGCGCTTGCAGGCTGCGCGGCGAAGGATTCTTTGCGGCCAGTTTCTTCAGTAAATCGGCCGCCTGCGTGGTGTCGCCCAGGTCGGCGTAGACCATCGCTAAACCGGTCAGCGCATCTTCGCTGTCGGGATCGATCTCGAGCGCCTTTTTATATGCGTTCTGGGCCTCCACTGAATTCTGCGCGACTTTTTGCAGCCGGCCCAGCATCAGCCACGAATCGCTGTCCTTCGGGTCGAGCTCGGTAATTTTCTTGTATTCGTCGATCGACTTCTTGAGCATCGATTCGTCGATCCGATGCTCCTGGCTGTCCCCGATCTGGCGCGTATAAATGCGTCCCAGCATGCGGTGCGCGTTCACGTCGTTGGGATTCGCCTTCAGCGCTTCCTCGGCGTCGGCCTGCGCTTCCCGCAGACGGCCGGTCTGGATATAGAGCTCGGAAAGCTCTTCCCCGATCATCGGCGTCTGCGGATCTTCTTTGATCGCCAGTTTATAATTCTCGATCGCCTTCTTGATGTAGTCGGCGCTGCCGTTCTGGCTGGCCAGATCCGCATACATGTGCCCCAGCGAGTAATGATAAAAGGCTGCGGCGCGATCCGGCGCCTGCGCCTGGGCCCCCGCCGTAAACATGCCTCCGATGGCAACTACCGTCCATGCTTTACGAATCAAGGATGCATTAAGCATTCATTATTCTCTCTTCCCTGGCCTGCCCGCCAGAAGGAATCCCCATCATCAGTATATAAGGTCGGCTACTCCGGCGGGGTACGATGACAACAAGTGGATCCCCATCCGAAGCCCCCCCTGATCGTGGTCGCCGGCCCAACCGGAGCCGGCAAAAGCACACTCGCGCTGCGGATTTGCGAAGAATTTTCGGGCGAGATCGTCAATTGCGATTCCCTCCAGCTTTATCGCGGCTTCCACATCGGCACCGCCAAAACACCTCTGTCTGAGCGCCGCGGTATCCCTCACCATTTGTTGGACGTGCTCGACCCATCCGACGGTTACTCCGCAGGCGAGTACGCCCGGATTGCTCGGAATATTATGCAGGAAGTCTCCAGCCGCGGCCGCTTGCCGGTGGTTGTCGGCGGTACGGGATTCTATCTCCGGGCTTTTCTCAATGGCCTTCCGGGTCTCCCCGAAAGCGATACCGCGACCCGCGCCCGGTTGATGGATCGCGAGCAGAGCCGCCCAGGCAGCATGCGCCGCCTCCTCACCCGGCTGGATCCCGCAGCGGCGCGGCGAATTCATCCCAGTGATACTCAAAGGTTGATGCGCGCAGTGGAGATTCGTCTTTTGAGTGGACAAGTATCACCGCCTGCCTTCGAAACCGAGCCGCTCACCACCCATCGGGTACTTAAAATCGGCCTTGATCCCGATCGCGCCGCGCTCTACAAATTGTTAGACGCACGAACCAGCCAAATGTTTTATGCTGGCTTGGTGCAAGAGGTCGAAACGCTGTTGAAAAGTGGCTGTAGCGGCGATGAAAAACCGTTTGAATCGCTCGGATACCGCCAGACGCTGGCTTATCTTCACGGCGAAATTACCCTGGAACGAGCCATCTATTTAACCCAACTGGAAACCCGGCACTACGCCAAACGACAATGGACTTGGTTCCGCCGGGACCCCGAGTTCCAATGGCTGTCCGGATTCGGAAATGCCTCTCCCATAATCGAACAATGCCTGCAAATCCTGCGACGTTTTCTATAACTTTTGTTTTAACCGGTAACGGAACCAGATGATCGTACGCCCGTCTATATGTACGAGCGAGTGATACGCACTCTACGAAACTTTGACGTAACCGTCAACCAAGAGGAAAAATATTAATGAAACTGTCTAAACTCATGTTGTCCTTCGGCACCCTCGCCCTGGCTGTCGCGAGCGCCGCTTCCAGCTATCACTTCTCCGTCTTTGAGAAGTCCTTCGTCGCCGGCAATGAATTGAAGCCGGGCGATTACAAAATCGAGCTGAATGGTACCCAGGCGACCATTAAGAGCGGGAAGCAGATGATCCAGGCTCCCGTGAAAGTGGAAAACGGCTCGGAGAAGTTCCCTGAGACTTCCGTTCGCTTTAACAACGCCGATGGCAAGATGAATGTGACTGAAATCCGTCTCGGCGGCACCAACACCAAACTCGTTTTCAACAACTAAGCAAAACCGGAGCCGGTGGCCGAATGGCAGCTGGCTCCTCCCCTTCCCTCCCCCATAGACCCCATCATTTCTTTCTATAGCCCTCCGCGTAACGAAACCAGCCCTCCCGCGCGTTCCCTATCTATGAAGCTATTCCGTTTTACCCTTTGTTTTGCTTCGCTCGCTCTTTTGGCGAGCGCTGCACTGACCTATAAGGTGACTCTCCCCGAGTCCGCCGTAATCGGCGATTCCGTCGTGAAAGCCGGCGATTACAGAATTGTCGTCAACGGCGACAAGGCAACGCTCACAACGGGCAGGACCACCCTCGAAGTCCCCGTAAAGTTGGAAACCGGAAAACAGAAATTCCACTACACCTCAGTGGACACCCGTCTCGAAGGTGGCAAAACGATCCTCGACGATATCCAAGTAGGCGGCACCACAACAATCCTGGTTTTCAAGCGATAAGAAGAAGGAGCCAGGAGCCAGAATAGGCTGCCCCTTCGCGGCGGAACCTCCAAAATCCTCGTTTTCAAGCGCTAGCAGAAAGAGCCAGGAGCCAGGAGCTTTCTTATTCTGGCTACTGGCTACTGGCTCCTTCTTCCCCTACAATGAATTAGATGCAGCGTTGGCTCGCCGTGGGTATGTTCGGATTGGCTGCGCTTCGTCCTCTCGCCGCCGATACCGCCGCCGTTCTCCCGTTCCTCAATAAGACCGCCAGTGCGCCCAATCTCGATTGGATCGGCGAAAGTGTCGCCGAAACCGTTCGCGAAGCCCTCGGCATCACCGGCATTATGACGCTCGATCGTAATGAGATGCAGGAAGCCTACCGCCGTCTGAGCCTGCGCCCAGGCATTCCCCTCACCGAAGCCTCCGTCCTCAAGATAGGCGAGACGCTGGACGCGGAGAGCATCGTCTATGGTTCGTTCGAATTCACTCCTCCCGCTTCCGGGCCCGCCACCGCCGGCTCCCTCCACATGACGGCGCGCGTCCTCGATCGCCGCCACCTGCGCGCTAGTCCCGAATTCACCGAAACCGGTTCGCTGGAGGATTTGGCTACCATTGAAGCCCATCTCGCTTGGCGCGCCCTTACCTTGATCGCCCCCGCCATGGCCCCTCCTGAATCCGAATTCAAGACTCTGCGCACGCCCATCCGTCTCGACGCCGATGAGAACTATGTGCGCGGATTGCTCGCCCATACTTATGAGCAGAAGGAAAAATACTTCACCGCCGCGGCCCGCCTGGATCCGCACTTTGCGCACGCTTTCTACCAACTCGGCCAGCTCCACTATCAGCGCAAGGAATACAAGCAAGCGGTGGTCTGGCTCGAAAAAGTCGGCTTGGCCGATATTCATTCTCACGAGGCGAACTTCCTGCTCGGGTTGGCCCGTTTTCAATCCGCCGACTATAAGGGCGCCCAGCAGACCTTTCAAATGATTGCCGCCGCCGTCCCGCTCAGCGAGGTTTATAACAATCTCGGTGCCGCAGAGAGCCGCGCCAATTTGCAGCAAGCCGCCATCGACGATTTTCACCGCGCCATTGAAGGCGATGCCAACGATCCGGTTTATCGCTTCAATCTTAGTTACGCGCTCTGGAAAAAGGGCGACTTCACTGCCGCGGCGGACTCCTTTCGCGTGCTGCTCGAACTCGATCCCGGCGATCCAACGGCACCTCTGCTGCTCGCCCGCTCCCTCAAGAAGCAAGGACCGCGCAGCAGCCCCGATCGCAGTCTTGATAACCTGGAACGCTTGAAGACCAATTTTGAAGAGCGGGCGTACCTGCAATTGAAACTCCTTCTCGCCCCGAAATCGGACCATCCATGAAGGTGCGGATTCGTTGGGGTTCGCGCACGCCGGAAAACACTCCCGCTGAGATTGACCCAATGGAAACTCAGCCTGAAATCGCCATACCCGTCATGGCAGGCTTGCCGCCTCACGAACCGGGTATAATCGGAAAGCTCATGATCGAAGCCTACGGCGCGTCCAACGTCGGGTGCGTCCGCACAAACAATGAAGATTATTTCCTGGTCGCTCCTCCGATCGGCCTTTACGTCGTTGCCGACGGAATGGGCGGGGCGCAGGCTGGCGAGCATGCATCCAAGCTCGCCGTCGAAACGATCTACGAACTCTTGCAGAAGCTCGACCCGCCGCCGCGCGATAGCCAGGCGGTTTCAGACGCCCTCGTCGCCGCCTTTGAAGAAGCCAACCACCGCGTGATGGACGCTGCGTCTTCTGATCCTAGCCTGGAAGGCATGGGCACGACGCTGATCGCCGCCATGTCCTCCGATAATGGATTGGTCATCGCCAGTGTCGGCGATAGCCGAGGCTACCAATACGACGACGGATTGCAGCTCATCACCGAGGATCAGACCTGGGTCAATGAAGTGGGCCGCCGCCTCGGCATTGAAGAGGAAAGCCTCAAGACCCATCCCATGCGCCACGTCCTGACCATGGCCATCGGCGTCTCGGAACAGTTACGCGTCCACACCTACGAAATGCGCCCCGCGCCCGGCGCCCAACTCCTTCTATGCAGCGACGGTTTGCACGGCGTCGCCCCCGAAGAAGAAATGGCAACGATCCTTCAGTCGAAGGATTCGCTGGAATCCAAGTGCGACCAACTAATCGCCGCCGCCCGAGCCCACGGCGGCCCCGACAACGTAACCGCAGTAATTATCCAAGCCTCTTAATTCTGGCTCCTGGCTACTGGCTACTTCTTCTTAACCATTGGCTCAATAATTTTCGACAGCACATCCGGCTTACTCTCATCCCGAGTCAGATGCGGATACATTTCTCCGCCGTGATAGTCGACCTTGAACGTCTGATAGTACTCGCCGTTCTTCACCAGCAACTCGATCGCAGCCGTCTTCGTTACCGCGCTCTGCACCGCGTCGCGCAGCACCATCGGATAATACTGCTTGCCGTTCACCGCGATCAATTTCGTCGCCGGAGAAATCCCCGCCTTCTGCGCTGGCCCTCCATAGGCGACGTCCGAAATATTCCCTTCTTCAGACACCTTCAGCCCGATCGAGTACATCATGTTGAGGATCTTGTTGTCCTCTTCATGATTCCGCCACATCTCCGATCGCGACGCGCTGTAAGTCAACTTCCATCCGCCGTTTTCGATCCCGCCTAGCGGAGTCGTATGCGGCCCCACCGCTTCCAGCCGCTTGCTCAGGAAACCCGCCCAATCGTAAGCCTGCACCGCGTTCAGCCCGGCCACAACATCTTCGAACGTGTATGTTTTCAGCGCCGGCGCGCCTCCGGGACCGCCTTCAAACGATCGGCAAAAATCGTTGAGCGATTTCGCTCCTTTGCTCAGCTCCCGAATCAGCACGTCGACCTCGAGCCAGAGCAGCGTGCCCTCATCGTAATAATCCGTCCCGCGCCGGTATGCCGCATAATCTTCCCGTGCGTTGTATAAAAGCTGCGCCGCGACCGCCGTATCTTCAAGCGGCCTCCATGTCTGCCCAAACTTGTGGTCCAGCGCCGCCGCGTTGCTCGCCAGCTCCTCTCGAAATTCATCCGCCGAAAGCAGCCCGGTGCGAGGAGTCAAAATCTCACCCAGGTACTGCGTCAGGCCTTCATAAACCCACAGCAGCCCGCCCTTCATCGGTTCGCTGTAATCAGGCGTAGCCAGCCCCGCCGGCCGCCGGTACTTGCCATTCCAGGAGTGCGTAAATTCATGCGGTAACAGATCCGCGTTGACCTTTCGTTCGATGTCGTCAACCATGCCGCGCTCGCCGATCCGGTCGTCACTCGATTCGTGATGCTCCAATCCAAAGCTCGCCACGTGATCGCTCAGAGTCAACAAAAAATGATAGCTGCGATAGTGCCGGGACCCGAACAGCGCCCCCGTTTCCAGCACCAGGTTTTTATAATGCTCGATCGTCTCGTCCGTCAATTCAATCGCCCGCTCGCTATCCCCCGCCACATGGAGATAATGCGATGGCCCCAGTTCAATGGTCCGGTAATGCGCCCCTGCCGATACCGGAGAATCGATGAGAGTGGTCAGCGACGATGGCTGAAACTCAATTTCATTTCCCGACTCCCTCGCGATCGGCAACGCCGTCCCATATTTCCATCCATTCGGAACTTTCAAGCTCGCCTGCAACCGTAGCTGGTCGGAAGGAACTCCTTCCGGATACAGCAGCACTTGATTCCAGTTCAGCACCGCCAGTTCCGTCGTCGCCGAGGCGCCCGAAGTAAATCCCGCCGCTTCCGGAGGCGTCACGAAATCGAAAACCACGTCGAGCGAACTCGCACCCTCCGGCACCGTCACATGAAACGCGTACATGTTTACCGCATCACGTTTCCAGGGAATGATTTTTCCGCCGGCAGAAATCTTCAAACCTAAAAAGTCAACCACCGGACCGGTCGGACCATGCTCGCCGGGAATCCATTCCGGGTAAAGCAGCGTCATCGGACCCGGTTTGGCGGGAATGTTCATTGCCGCATGCAAAATGTGTTGCGGCGCGTCCGTAGCATCCACGCGGAGCTTCATCGGCGCGTCTTGTGCGCTGCTAAACGCGCTTAATAGTACAAAAACCACGCTGTATCGCATCTTATTTGGCCTTAATTACACGGTAGTAGGTGATCAGGTCCGTTTGCGGGGGAGCGATGCCTAATTGCCGTAAAAGTGACACCACCTGCCCTCGGTGCAGCGTCGCATGGTTGACCACATGCATCACAATCTGCCACACCGGCGTATGATGTTCATCGCCATTAAGTGATTTGTAATCAATGACTCGGAGCAAATCCTGATCCGTCAGCGCCGCGGCCCAATCCTCCCATCCCTTTTGCAGCTTGGGCCACGCAACAGTCAACGGTTCATCGGGCGGTTTCACGCCCAGAGCCACCGTTCGCACAAACCACACCCGATCGCCCCAAAAAATATGTTCCAGCGTTCCCAAAAGACTTTTATGGGACACTCCGACTTCGCGATGTTGTTCTTCTTCAGGCAACGCCAGCGCGGCGTCGAACAGCCTGCGCGATGCCCAGCCGGAATAGGAAATATGGAGACGCGCTTCGTCCGCGGTCATCGCAACAGCCAGCTCCTCATCGACCGCGACACCAGGTCCGACGCATCCTGTTGCACGAAATGGCCGGCTCCGGGGATCGTCACCAAGGTCAGATCCTGGCCCATCCAATCCCATGTATTATTGAGCGCATCGGAGAGCAATGCGGTGTCGCCTAAACCATGGATCATCAATACCGGCATCTGCGTTTTCTTTACAGGCGATGTATCTTCGACGTACGGCTCCCGCGGATAGTTGCGCTTGTAATAATTCAGCATGGCTTCGATATCGGAGCGCTGGAACGCCTCCAGATATTTCTTGCGAACCTCGGGATCCTTCACCCAGAACGTGAGCTGCTCCGGCGTCATGGTGGCGCCCGGTTTCTGGAAATTGCGAGCATACTCGCTGGCCTTCTGCTGCGCCGGATTGTGGGCCAGCTCCCGCGACAGTCCGCGCGGATGGGGCAGATTCAAGATGATGAGTTTTTCGGTCACCTGCGGCACGTTCAGCGCCACCTGCCATGCGACCAGGCCGCCCCAGTCGTGCCCCACAATGATCGCTTTTTCACGCCCAAGCGCGTGAATTACAGCAATCACATCGCCCACCAGCAGGCGCATATCGTAATTCTCGACACCCTTCGGTTTGTCGCTGAGGTTGTAGCCTCGCTGGTCGATGGCGACGCATTGATATTTGTCCGAAAGAGCCTCCATCTGATCGCGCCAGGTGTACCAGTAATCCGGAAAACCGTGAATCATCACGATCAGCGGACCGGTTCCCAGACTGGCGTAATGAATCTTCACTCCGTTCGAATCGGCATAGCCGTGAGTCACTTTGGACTCGATGTCGCCGGCAGACATAGTTACCCCCAAAATGATCGGTAGCATCAGAAATCGCATACAGCCAGTGTAGAATGAACTCGATGCTCACCGAGACCACGATTGTCCGCGCAGGAGAAGAGATTGATGCCGGATCGCTGAGCGCTTATCTGGCTGGCAGGATTGAAGGAATCGAACATGGGATTGTAATAAACCAGTTTCGTGGAGGGCACTCCAACCTCACCTATCTGCTGCGGATCAACGGCCGCGAAATAGTGCTGCGGCGCGCGCCTTTGGGGCCGGTCGCTCCAAAAGCTCACGACATGGTTCGCGAAGCCCGTGTGCTTGAAGCGGTGCATCCGCACTTCCGGTGCGCACCGGCGGTGTTCCTGATCTGCGAGGACGCATCGATCATTGGAGCTCCATTTTTTCTGATGGAGCGGCGAAGCGGGATCGTGCTGCGTGATCAGATTCCACCGCAGGTCGCGGTGCATCATAATTATGCGCGCCGCATCAGCCGGGCGATTGTCGATTGCCTGGTGGAACTGCACGCGGTCGATGTCGAAAAGACGGGTCTGATTTCGCTCGGCAAGCCCGATGGATTTGTGGCGCGGCAGGTGAAGGGATGGTCCGAGCGGTGGGAGCGGGCGCGCACCGAGGCGAGTCCGGATATGGACCGCGTGATGGCGTGGCTGGCATCGACGATTCCCGCATCGGGGCGTCCGACGCTGGTGCATAACGATTTCAAACTGGATAACGTGATGCTGGACGCGGGGTCGCCGGACCGGATTGAAGCGGTGCTCGATTGGGAAATGACGGCGATCGGCGATCCTTTGTGCGATCTGGGGCTCACGCTGTGCTATTGGAGCTCGGCTGTGGTGCCGGGGACGGGGCACGAGGCACTGACAGCGGGGCCTGGCTGGTATTCGCGAGACGAGTTCGTCGCGCACTATCAGGAAAAAACCGGCCGCGACCTTTCGGCGCTGCGCTGGCATGAGGTACTGGGAGTATTCAAACTCGCGGTGATTTTGCAGCAGATTTATTTCCGGTATTGGAAAGGACAGACGCAGGACGAGCGGTTCAGCAAATTCAACGAACGGGTGAAGGCGCTGACGGGCCTCGCGGCGCAGTTGGTGGAGAAGGCTGGATGACGGCGCTGCCGCTGATCGGAAGAATCTTTTTCGTGATCGCCATGGTAGCGTTCGGCATTCAGAATTTGTATTACACGGGATTCCTGAAAGGGATGGAACTTACGCCGGAATGGGCTCCCTGGCATGCGTTCTGGGCCTATCTGGACGGCGTGATCCTAGTGGCCGGCGGGATCAGTATTGCAATTCAGGTGAAAGCACGACTGAGTGCGATGGCGATCGGCATTCTCTTCTTCTGTACGGTCATCCTTCTTCGTCTGCCCAGGATTGGAATTGCGCTACACGACATCGGGGAGCGCACGGTGCTCTTCGAGCCTCTGACCATCGGCTGCGCCGCTTTTCTCTTGGCGGGCGTGATGGCGCAAGCGGCTCGCATTGTCATTGGAATTTCCATGATCGTGTTCGGGATCGCGCATTTTCAAATTCCTAAATTTATCGCTTCCCTGATTCCCTCCTGGATTCCAGGCGCCTTGTTTTTTGCCTGGCTCACCGGACTTGTATTAGTCCTGGCCGGATTATGCATTATCACGCGCTGGCAGATCCGGCTGGCGTCGGCGTTGCTGGGACTGATGTTCTTCCTCTGGGTTCTGGTGCTGCATGGGCCAAGGGTAGTCAGCCTGCACAACCAGAATGAGTGGAATAGCCTGTTCGTCGCTTTGGCGTTCTGCGGATTGTGTTGGATTCTCACCGGGGCTCCGGCAAAGGAATGAGCGTTCTCTATCTGGTTCGTCATGGGCAGGCTGGGACTCGGGAAAATTACGATTCGCTATCGGACCTTGGCCGCACCCAGGCGCGATTGCTGGGCGAATATTTTCGCGCGCAAGGGATTCACTTCGCAGCTGCCTATTCGGGATCGCTTGCCCGGCAGCGAGCTACGGCGGCGGAAATTTGCGCGGAGGTTTCGGTCGATCCGGGGTGGGATGAGTTCGATCTCTCGCATGTGTATCGCGAACTTGCGCCGCGGCTGGTGGAAGACGATGAGGATTTTCGTTTGCAATATGCGGACATGCAGCGTGATATCAAGTTGAGCCAGGGCTCCCATGCGGCGGCTGTTCATCGCAAGTGGAACGATTGCGATAAGAAGTGCGTACGGGCGTGGGTAGAAGGGCGCTACGAATTCTCCGGCGAATCCTGGATTGGCTTTGTCACGCGCGTGCATGCCGCGCTGGGGCGAGTAACTGCGCAGGAGGGGAATGTTGCTGTATTCACTTCGGCCACGCCCATCGGCATTGCGGCTGCGCGCACGCTCGAAATCGCC
This sequence comes from Bryobacteraceae bacterium, assembly GCA_049521155.1. Classification (GTDB taxonomy): domain Bacteria; phylum Acidobacteriota; class Terriglobia; order Bryobacterales; family Bryobacteraceae; genus Palsa-187. The sequence goes on along the minus strand of JBEKPC010000015.1, from coordinate 3,229 downwards.
GACGGGCGCGCGATGTGGCTGGCGGCGGTGATGTTTAACTCCTCCTTCACCACGCTTCGCATGCACGGCGACGAGATTAGACTGTTTACTCTCAATGGGATCCCACATTTAGGCGATGCGGCGCTGCGAACGTTCCGATAATATGGATGAACAACTATGAATTTCGATCATTCTTCCAAGGTGAAGGATTTCCAGCGCCGCCTTGTAGCGTTCATGGACGAGCATATTTATCCGAATGAGGCTCGCTATCACCACGAAATCGAACAGAATCGCTGGCAGCCGGTGAGTGTCATTGAGGATTTGAAACCGATCGCTCGCGCCGCCGGACTGTGGAATTTATTTCTGCCGCATGATGATCACGGCGCGGGGCTGACCAACCTCGAATATGCTCCTCTATGCGAGATCATGGGGCGGTCGACGATGGCGCCGGAGGTTTTTAACTGCTCCGCGCCGGATACAGGAAACATGGAAGTGCTGGCGCGCTACGGCACGCCGGAGCATCAGGAGAGATGGCTGAAACCGCTGCTGGCGGGCGAAATCCGCTCCTGCTTTTCAATGACGGAGAAAGATGTCGCCTCCTCCGATGCGACCAATATTCAATCGAGCATCGTTCGCGATGGCGATGAGTACATTGTCAATGGCCGGAAGTGGTGGTCGTCCGGCGCGGGCGATCCAAGATGCAAGATTTCGATTTTCATGGGGAAGACGGACCCATCGGCTCCGAAACATAAACAGCAGTCGATGATTTTGATGCCGCTCGATACACCTGGCATCAAGATCGAACGGATGCTGCACGTATTCGGTTACGATCACGCGCCGCATGGGCACGCGGAGATGACGTTTACCGATGTGCGGGTGCCGGTTTCCAATATTCTGCTGGGCGAAGGGCGCGGTTTCGAAATCGCGCAGGGACGGCTGGGACCGGGGCGCATTCATCATTGCATGAGGCTGATTGGCCAGGCCGAGCGGGCGCTGGAATTGATGTGCCAGCGCGTGAAAGGCCGCGTAGCGTTTGGACGCCCGATCGCTGAAATGGGGACGATTCGGGCCGATATCGCGCACTCACGCATGGAGATCGATCAGGTGCGGCTAATGGTTTTGAAAGCGGCGCACCTGATGGACACGGTGGGCAACAAGGCGGCACGGGCGGAGATCGCCATGATTAAAGTGATCGCGCCCAACGTTGCTTTGCGCGTGATCGACCGTGCGATACAGGCGCATGGAGCGGCGGGCGTCTCTCAAGATTTCCCTTTGGCCGCGATGTGGGCGAATTCGCGAACGCTGCGGCTGGCGGATGGGCCGGACGAAGTGCACATGGAGAGCATCGCGAAACTTGAACTTGCAAAATGAGTACGCTGACTGTCGTGCGCCATGGGCAGGCGCGACCCTTTGACTCGAATCCAGATCAGTTGTCGACTTTGGGCGAGGAGCAGGCGCGCCTGCTGGGCGAGTATTGGAAGCGGTGCGGGATCACGTTCGACGAAGCCTGGAGCGGGTCACTGCAACGGCAGAGGCAGACAGCGGAGCTGGCTTGTCCGATTCCGGCCCAGATTTCCGAAGACTGGAATGAGTACGACGCCAACGGGATTTTGCATAGCTTCGCTCCGCCTTACACGCTCGAAGACACGTTAGATCGCAATCGCAAATTTCAGAAAATCTTCGAGCCGGCGATGGCGTCGTGGCTGGCGGCGGAGGAGCATCCGAAGGTAGAGACATGGGGCACGTTTCGCAGCCGGGTGTTGCGCGCGCTGCGGAAGATTCAAGAAGGTCCGTCGAATCGCAATGTGGTGGTGTTCACTTCGGGAGGTCCGATCAGCGTGCTGGTGCAAGCCGCGATCGGCGCGAGTTTTCCCGAGGTGAATTGGCGGGTGAAGAATTGCTCCCTTACGGAGTTTACTTTTTCACGGGAGCGGCTGTCGCTCGATTCATTTAATTCGCTGCCGCATCTGGAGCGGGCTGAGATGCGGACGTTTCGGTAGAATTACTTTTTCGGTCCCAGTTCGGAGAGGAGTTCTTTCACCGCGGCGTCGAGTTGCGAATCTTTGCCCAGGTAGCTTTCCCCGATGGGCCGGGTGACGGCAATATCCACGGGGCGTGGATTATTCTCCATATTCTTGCCGTCAGAGCCTTGGATGAGCGTGCCGGGCGTGCGCATGCTGGAGCCATCGATCAGCTCCATGGAGCCGGTGTAAATGATCCAGCCGGCGGTAGGTTCGCCGACGACTTTGCCGAGCTTCAAAGTGCGATAGCCCTCGGTGAAATCTTCAGCGTCAGAAAGCGAGTGTTGATTGACGACGAGGATGGTCGGCAATTCGAGCGAGCGCTGGCCGAGCGATGTTCGGGCGGGCGCGGGAGGCGCGTCGCGGCCGGTCATCGTTAAATAAGGGCGGCGGGCGAGAACGTCCAGCGCGTAGGCGTTGACGAAGCCTCCATTATTGTTGCGAATGTCGATGACGACGCCGTCGCGGGCGCGATTTTCGGCGTCGAGATCGATATAGAGCTGCGTAAGCGCCTGCTCCGACATGTCGCGGATGTGGATATATCCAAGGCGTCCGCCACTGATTTTCGACACATAGGCGCGATTGTCTTCGATCCACTTACGGTAGATCTGCTCCGCCAGCGAACCGACGGGACGCACGATAACTTCACGTCCGCTGACGTCGAGAACGACTCGCTTATCAACTTTGTGCTGGAGCAATTCGTCAAGATTGACGTGGGGTCCAATGGCGATGCCGTCGACGGCGCGGAGTTCTTCGCCCACCTTGATCTTGGCGAGCTCGGCGGGTGATTGCGGAACCACTTCGGTGATTTTCAGCTTGCCGGTTTTCTCGTAGGTGTCGCGATCGAAGCTCAGGCCGAGCTGTCCGGTGGTCGCGCGTGCTCCACCTTCGGGACCCGGACCACTGACGCCGGAGTGGGAGGAGTTGAGCTCACCCACCATCAGGCGGAGCAGGTTGCGCAGCTCATCCGGCGTTTGCGCGCCTTCGACCAGCGGAGTGTACTGGGCGCGCACCTCGCTCCAATCCTTGCCATGATATTTAGGATCGTAAAACTGATCGCGCTGGCCGGCCCCACGGCAAATTTCCTGTTGGCGATCGCGCTGCTCACTGCCACGCACAATCGTTTCCCGCAGGACTTCTGGGTGACCTTCGAATTGGCTTGGGCGCTCAACCAGGAGCGGCGGCGGGACGAGGCACTTGGCTATTTCCGTGCGGCCCTGGCGCTGCGG
>JBEKPC010000014.1:0-54184 GCA_049521155.1 Bryobacteraceae bacterium | reverse complement strand
TGCTGGACGTGCTGGGATCGCCGCGCATCATTGATTTAACGAATGGAAAGGGCGGCGGGGACAAGCGATATCCGCTGGACGTGGGGCGGCTGCGGACGGTGGTGGAACTGGCGGCGGATAAATCGGGATGGGCGAACAAGAAATCCGGCAATGGGCGCGGGTTCGGGATCGCGGTGCATCGGAGCTTCCTTTCTTATATCGCGGCGGTGGTGGAAGTGGAGGTCGATGCGAAAGGGAAAGTGCGGATTCCACGGGTGGATATCGCGGCGGATGTCGGGATGGTGGTGCATCCGGACCGGGTGACGGCGCAGTTCGAAGGCGCGGCGGTGTTCGGGACCAGCGTGGCGATGATGGGCGAAATCACGCTCGCCGATGGGCGCGTGCAACAGGGGAATTTCAATAATTATCCTGTAGCGCGGATGCCGGAGGCTCCGTTGATGACGCATGTTCACCTGGTCCAGAGCGATGCGGCTCCGGCAGGCGTGGGAGAGCCGGGAGTGCCGGTGATTTCGCCTGCGATCTGCAACGCGATTTTCGCGGCGACGGGGAAGAGAGTGCGGGATCTTCCGGTGAGGAAGCAGAAGCTAGTGTAAAATTTGCAAGGCTGTAACGGCCTTGCAATGAAATCACAGGGACTTGCGCAGGCTGGCAATTCGCGTGCAGTGCAGCGTTGCCATGGGTCCTCTTCCTATTCTTATTCTCCTGGTTGGAAGCGGCACGGATACACCGCCGCCTCCTGATAATCCCGCGGTGGTTACGACCGAAGAGCCGGCTCCGATCACTGGTATTGGCCGTTTGGAGTGGGCGGTGCAGAGCACCATTGGTCCGGCGAGTTTGTGGACCGGTGTCATCTCCTCGACGTGGGGCACGGTTTTCAATAAACCTCGGGAATACGGAGAAAGCTTCGATGGCTTTGCGAAGCGCTATGGGCTGAGGCTATCGGGCGTCGGAACCAGCAACGTGATGGAGGCGGGACTGGGCGCTTTTTGGGGGGAGGATCCGCGCTACCACCGGGCGGAAGAGGAATCGACCGGCGGCCGCTTTAAGCATGCGATAAAGATGACGGTAATGGCGAATAGGGCCGACGGCAGCATCGCGCCGGCTTACGCCCGTTTCGTCGCGATTGCGGGGGGCAACGCTTTATCGGACACTTGGCGTCCGGATAGCGAAAAAACCGTGGGCAATACGATTTTGCGGATCGGTGAGGGATTCGGGGGACGGCTATTGGCCAATGTATGGGACGAATTCTGGCCCAGCATGAAGAATCACATGTTCGGGAATCATCACTAATTTGAGGTATGATGCGAGATTGTCTCGCACAACTTCTTCCCTTCCCGTTTTAGCCCTTTTATTCGCCGGCAGCGGATGCGCGGCGCTCATTTACGAAGTGGTCTGGTTCCAGTTATTGCAACTGGTCATCGGGTCATCGGCGGTGTCGCTCGGCGTGCTGCTGGGAACATACATGGGCGGGATGTGCCTGGGTAGCGTGCTGCTTTCGCGGGTGATTTCGCGGCGCGAGCATCCGTTGCGGGTGTACGGACTGCTGGAGTTGGGAATCGGATTCTTCGGGGTCGCGGTGCTGTTCGTGATTCCGATGCTGAATGGGATTTACACGGCGGCGGTGGGGGATGGATTGCCGTCGATCCTGCTTCGAGGGTTGGTGGCGGGCATCTGCTTGTTACCGCCGACGGTGCTGATGGGCGCGTCCCTGCCGGCGATCGGGCGATGGGTGGAATCGACGCCAATGGGCGTTTCATGGCTAGGGTTGTTTTACGCCGGCAACATCGCGGGCGCGGTGTTTGGGTGCCTGTTCGCGGGATTTTATTTGTTGCGCGTCCACGACATGGGCGTCGCAACGTATGTGGCGGCGGGGATTAACGTCGCGGTGGCGGGGGCGAGTTTCGCGCTGCGGTCGAGGGCTCCGTATACGGCGGCGGTTGAAAAAAGAGTCGAGCGGCCAAAAGAGGCATGGCCGGTTTATGCGGCGATCGCGCTATCGGGGCTTTGCGCGCTGGGTGCGGAGGTGGTGTGGACACGCTTGCTGGCTCTGATGCTGGGCGCCACCGTTTACACGTTTTCGATCATCCTGGCGGTGTTTCTGATCGGGTTGGGGATCGGGAGCAGCGGCGGATCGATATGGACGCGCAAGTTGAAGCGTCCACGATTCGCGCTTGGGGTTTGCCAATTGGCGCTGGCCATTGCGGTGGCATGGACGGCTTACGCTGTATCCGACATTATTCCTTCTTGGCCGTTTAATCCTTTGGCGGTGAAGGATCCGTGGCGACTGTTCAGAATCGATTTTCTGATGTGCCTGATGGCGATTCTGCCTCCGGCGCTGCTATGGGGCTTGAGTTTTCCGCTGGCGCTGGCATCGCTGGCGAATCGCGATCAGGATAGCGGCGCGCTGGTGGGCGAGGTTTACGCGGCGAACACGGTGGGCGCAATTTTGGGCGCGGTGGGATTCAGCATCGTACTGATTCCGTGGGTGGGGACGCAGGGATCGCAGCAAGCTTTGATTGCGTTGTCGGTGGCTGCGGCGCTGGTCATACTTTTTAGATCCGGATTGAGCGGCTCGGCTTATTTCGGAGTGGGCGTGGGCACGGTAATCGCGGTGCTTCTATTCGCGACGGTTTCGGAGGTACCGTGGCTGGCGATCGCGTATGGACGGCGGATGTCTCTCCAGACGGCGCCGGGGAAACCTTTATATATCGGGGAAGGACGCAATTCGTCGGTGGTGGTTTCGCAGCTTGAGGGCGGGCAAATCTATTTTCACGTCAGCGGAAAAGTGGAGGCGTCGACCGAGCCGTACGACATGCGGCTGCAGCGGATGCTGGGGCATATTCCGGCGTTGATTCACGAGAAACCGAAGTCGGTATTGGTGGTGGGATTCGGCGCGGGAGTTACGGCGGGCACGTTCGTGGTGCATCCGGAGGTCGAAAATATCACGATTTGCGAGATCGAGCCGCTGATCCCGCAGGCATCGTCAAAATATTTCGCGACCGAGAATCACAATGTGTTTCACGATCCGCGGACGCGCATGGTATACGACGACGCGCGGCATTTCATCCTGACGACGAACGATAAATTCGACATTATTACGTCCGATCCGGTTCATCCGTGGGTGAAAGGGACGGCGACGCTGTATTCGAAAGAATACTTCGAGCTGGTGAAGCAGCATCTGAATCCAGGCGGCGTGATCACGCAGTGGGTGCCGCTTTATGAAAGCGATTTCGAGACGGTGAAGAGCGAACTGGCGACGTTCTTCGACGTTTTTCCCAACGGCACAATTTGGGGCAACGACATTAGCGGCGAGGGCTACGATATTGTTCTGCTGGCGCAGGTAGAACCGACGAAAATCGATATCGATGGGTTGGAAAAGCGTCTGAGGCGCGACGACTATAAGGCAGTCGCGCAGTCGATGGCGGAGGTGAATTTTCATTCGATTCCACAGCTTTTGGGGACTTATGCGGGTCGCGCATCGGATCTGAAGAGCTGGCTGGAAGGGGCGCAAATCAATAAAGATTTAAATTTGCGGTTGCAATATCTGGCTGGAATGGGCCTGAATTACGATAAACCGGCAACGATCTACAACGAGATGCTGAAGCGGAGGACGCCGGCGCCGGAGATTTTTTCAGGGTCGGCGGATAGTATCGCGGCGTTTGTGGCGGCGATGGGTCAGCCTTGAGTCGGAATCTCCGCGGGAATATCCTGGTCTAGCAACTGCGATATTGCCCCAGGTCGCGTTTCGCTCATGCTTCGAACAGCAGGCTCATGCAGGTGACGCCGGCTTCGGCTTTTTGAAGCTCCGATACATCGATGGGCTGTACGGCGATTCCGTGGGCTTCGAGGATTTCACACGTTCGCGGGAAGCTTGCTGGGACCAGCAGCTTTCCGGCGATGGGGAGGACATCGGCGGCGGCGGGTTCGGCAACGTCGATGATTTCGAAGTCGTGAAACGCGCTGGCGTCGATCCATTGGCGATTGGCGAGGACGACGTTGCTTCCGGCCCAGCAGGCTCCGCTCTTGAGATGCAGGCAGCCGTGGACTTCGACAGGTACGACTCGATAGCCGAAGGGCTGGAGAAAAGCCGACAACTGCGCGATCCCTTCGCGGTTGGTGCGGCGCGAGAGGCCGACATATAGAACTTTGCCGATGTGTACGACGTCGCCGCCTTCGAGCGTGGCCGGTTCGTGGATGTGCTGGAGTTCGCGAAATGGCGCCAGGGCTTGGGCGATGCTTACGGTTTCGGCGCGCCGCGATTCGGCTCCGGGACGCGTGATAATAGCGACCTCATCGAGGATGATGGCGGGGTCTTCGACGAAAACGCCGTCGGGGAACGACGGGTCAGCGGGCAGAGAAATTACTTTCGCGCCCAGTTCGCGAAGGCAGGCTTCGTAGGCGCGATGCTGGTCCATGGCTCTCGCGACGTCGATCGGTTGGCGATCGAAGAACGTGAGTTCGCAGGCGGCGAAGGTGGATCCTACTTGCCTGGTCAACGCATGAAGCATTCAGGTCACTATCATAAGATAGAGTGCTTATCCGCTGGGTTTTTCGTTTCGTGAAGTGGTCTTTGCTGTTCCTGGCCGCGCTGTATCTGTTCTGGGTTTCGTCGCTGGTGATGTTGAAATACGTGGATCCGCCGACGACGGGCGTGCAGATCCAGCGCTACGTCGAAGCCAAGATTGACCGCAAGCCGTATCACAAGAAAATCATTTTCAAGCCGCTTTCGCAGATCTCAGTGCAGTTGCAGCATGCGGTGGTCGCGTCTGAGGATGGGAGGTTTTACATTCATCACGGTGTGGATTGGATCGAGACGCAGAAGGTGGCGGACGAGAGTCAAGAAAACGGCAAGCTGGGGCGCGGCGCATCGACGATTACGCAGCAACTGGTGAAGAATTTATTTTTTACGACGCATCGGAATCCCGTTCGAAAAGCGTTTGAGTACACGCTGGCTCCGCTGGCGGATACGATCCTGGGCAAGCAGCGCGAGTTGGAACTTTATTTGAATATTGTCGAGTGGGGGCCCGGCGTTTGGGGCGCGGAAGCGGCTTCGCAATATCACTATCATATGTCCGCGGCAAAGCTGGATCGGGAAGAAGCGGCCAGGCTCGCGGCGTGTCTGCCGTCTCCGCGCCGACGGAGACCGGCGCGGATGAACGATATGAGCGCATCGATTATGGATCGGATGCGGATGATGAATTGGTAAGGCAAGACGCACTTTGCGTGCGCCACATTGGCCACCTAATACCTTTGCTTATGGCATATGCCACACTTAGTACTTAGATTTGACTCTAAGTTCCCGACTTTTTCCCTTAGTGTCTAAAGTCTAGCCCTTAGGCCACCGATCCAATGAGTGGCTATGCTTGAACTGTGGCTTAAGCTCAAGACCTCCGCGAAGTTGGTCGCTTGGGCTGCGCCTCATATACAGCAATGGCATAAAGATCGTGTATTCAATCGGGTAGAGGGCGATCGCCAGCTTAAAGCCCATAATTTCGCGGAAGCGGAAGAGCACTTGGCGGAAGCGGTGGAAGAGTGCGGAGAGCGCGTCAGCTCCCCCAATACACGGATTCGGCTTCAGTTGCAGTTGGCCGAAGCACAGCGCCGACAGGGCCAGGACGATCCCTCCAAGCTCGATGAAGCCGAGGCCACCATTCGCGACGCTCTTCAGCTCACTGCCCGCATTTCGAATCCCTCAGGCTACGTCCAATGCCTCGACGCTCTGGCCGAGGTTTTTTACGCGCGCGACGATCTGTCCGGCATGCAAGCCTTGATCGAAGAAGGCATCCGGATTGAGGCTTCCATGCCTCATCCCAACCCCATCCGGATGGCGCGACGGGTCCATCGGCTCGGCCTGGTGCTCCATTTTCAGGGCGAAGACGGAATTCCCGTGCTCGAAAAATCGATCGAGCTGCACGAACAGAGTTTCGGCGCGGATCATCTCGAAACCGCCGCGGTCTTGACCGACGCAGGCATTCTCTATCGGGAGATGGAGCGTCATGAAGACGCGCAACATTGTCTCCGGCGGGCCTTGGCGATCCATCGGCGGGACCTGGGGCACGATTCGCCTGAAACCATCCGCGATCTGCAAAATCTCGCCGGTTCCCATGAGGAATCGGGCGATATCGAGACCGCCGCTTCTCTCTATGAGCGTGCGCTGGAGCTGAAGGATCGCATTGTCGGCGGCGATCAGGAGGAGCTTGCCGAAATGCAGTTCGGGATCGCCAGTCTCTACGTCGACTGGGGAAATCCTTGCCGCGCGCGCGAGCTGTTATCCATGTGCATCGGTACATTCAGGCGAAAAAGAGGCGCCCGGCTCGCCGTGGCCTACGAGCTTTCGGCCCACATTGAGGAATATTCGGGCCGCTACCGCGACGCCCTTGTCGAACTGGAGAGGGCCGGCAAAGTCTGGGAATCCTGCGGACCTGAGCGGGCCGAGGAACTGGCGGTAAACCTGGAATACCGGGCTGAATTGCTCGATCAGCTCAGAAGGAAAGATTCCGCAAACTGGCTTCGCGAAAAGGCGGCCGAAGCGCGCGCGGCAGGAGCCGGCTCTATCTAAGTTCCGGACTCGCCACGGTGGCCGGCTCGGCCGTATAGTTGTTGCGGATCACCAGCGATTGATCTGAAAAGAAGGTCCTGCTCCCGGAACTTCCAAATGCCTCCGGCACAGCCGACACGGAGTACCCCGTCGGCGATCCAACCACGGTAAAGATAAATCCGCTCGCCTTCCCATCGGCCAGGTTCTTGGGAATAATATCAGCCGCCGCCGGACCTGCTGCGCCGCTCGCTGGTGGTCCCAACTCGCTTAGATTCTGCGCATAATGGCCGAATTGCGAATAATACTGCGTCTCACCCTGGTGGATGGTGCCGATCATGCGGATCGCCGCCATCTCATGCGCGGCCATGATCTGCTTATTCATCTTGGGCACGGCGATGGCCGCGATAATCAGGATGATCGCGATCACGATCAGCAGCTCAATGAGCGAGAAACCTCGACGCAGACGGTTTTTCTCCATATAAATATCTTAGACGGAATTCGGGGCCAAAGTGTGCAGGTTGGGCTGGACAGCTAGAAGGTGTAAGCTGTTTGTAGGAGGCTGACATGGAAGCGGCCCTATTTGTAGCCATTTTCGTTTCGTTATTCATTCCCTTTGCCTTTGTCCTTGTTCTGTCGGGAGAGCCCGGGAGAGCAGCACAGGACAGGGCGCGCGAGCGCCGGAGAGCTGAGTATAGGATGAATGCCAGACTCCTGAGACTCAACATCTGATCCGTTTCTAAAGGCATTTTGCCAATGCGTTGGTGCCGCGCGTCGCCACTCTCGGAGACGCCCGCGCGCGTCCCTATAACTACAACCCCTTCATCAACAGCTCCCGGATTTCATTGTCGCTGAACAACCCGTTCGCACCCTCCGCATACGGGACGTACATCTCCAGCACCCCGCCTTCAAACGAAATCTTCCGGCCGTCGTGATTCTTCACGTTCACCAGCCGGACCTTCTTCAATCCGTCGCGAACCGCTTCCTTGCCCATGTCGTCCGAGCAGATCACCCGCAGCGCCATATTCAGCCGGTGGCACGACAGGTTGTCGAGAAAATTCAATCCCGCCTTGTCGTCCGCCAGTGACGTCCAGTCCACATCATAAGGAATCGGCGCACCACAGATCTCCTCGATTTCCTTCACCTGCCCCGGCAGAGTGACCTCCTGTAACTCCTTGATCATCCGCCGTTCTTCGAGTCCCATCCAAATTCCTCCGGACCTCGATTCTATCATTCGCTCAGCGCTTTCCCCAGAACGCGAACCCCACCGCCGCCAGAACGCAGACGAACGACGCCGCATAATTCCAGCGCACCGGCTCTCCCAGATAGAAGTACGCGAACACGGAGAAAACCACCAGCGTGATGCACTCCTGGATCACTTTTAGCTGGTAAGCGGTGAACTCCCCGTACCCGATTCGATTGGCTGGCACTTGGAAACAATATTCTCCAAACGCAATCAGCCAACTCACCACGATTGCCGAAACCAGGGGCATAGACCGGTGCTTCAAGTGTCCATACCAGGCGAAGGTCATGAAGGTGTTGGAAATAAGGAGCAGAATGACGGTGAGCATAGGTTTTGCAAGAATTTTATCACCTGCTTCTCCTTCTTTTTGATGTTCATAGCGCCTTCACCTGCCGCCGCTCGCAATTCTCCGGAGTATTCTTCAATCGAAGGTTGGCGCTCTGATCGGCCCCCAATCTACCGGAGCGTGAGTGACCTAGGCAACCTCATCGACCGACGTTATGACGATTAGCGAGAGCAGCGTGCGAAACAGCGCCCCAGTGCCTTCTGGGTTATCAAAGGTAGGAGCGCTCCGATGAATATGTTTTTAAAAATAAAGGCGGTTTAAGCGAACGGACTTCTTTTTACCGCGTAGTCGATCGCTTCCTGGGGCACCTTGAATTCTTTCATGCCACGGTTCCCCATGTAGCCGACCTCTTTTATGCCCGCCGCGCTGGTATAGTACCCGTCCGCCGTCATGCGGCGCGCCCAGTTGAAGAACGTGATCCCTGGCGCGAGTTCCGGCGTACGGTTCTTGCGATACGCAATCTTATCGAGCATCTCGGTTTTCTGCGCGTCGTTCGCCGTCAGAAAATCCACTTGATATTGGCGCTTCATCTCCTCATCCAGCCACGCGATGCCGCCCGTGTAAATCGTCGACATCTCCGGATTCTGGCTGGAGAGCAGATCGATAAACTCCGCCGTGCCGCCTTTCGATGCGCCGGGGATGATAATCTCACACAACGTTTTCAACGTGTCGAATTCATGCTGGGTCAGTGCCTTCGGTTTATACACGCCGCCCGTTGTCGTGGCCGCAGCCGCGGCCTCCTCGTGCACATGCTGCGCCGCTTCGAGACCCACCGGACCCGCCATGGCCGCCGCCGCAATCCTGGCTAAAACATCTCTGCGCGTCATGGTTAAACGTTCCCCTTTCGCATCTCTTCGGCCAGATAATCCGCCGTGCGCCACGCCAGTGCGACGATCGTCAGCGTCGGATTCTTATCCGGATTCGTCACGAACGGCGCGGCGTCGGCGACAAACAGATTCTTCACGTCGTTCGACTGGCAATACTTATTCAGCGGAGCCGCCTTCGGATCGTTGCCCATCCGGATCGCGCCCACCTCATGAATAATATCTCCGCCCACCGAGATTTTATCCTCCACCGGCCGGTTGCGCTTCACCACCGTGCCGCCCATGGTCTCGATCAGATCGGTGAACGTCTTCTCCATGTGCTCGACTTGTTTATATTCGGCGTCGGTCCATTTGAAGTGGAATTTCAGCACCGGAATGCCGTACTTATCCACCACGTTCGGATCGATCTCGCAGTAGGTGTCCTTATTGGGAATCATTTCGCCGCGCCCGCTGAAGCCTACGTGCGTTCCGAAATCTTCGTAGATCGCTTTCTTGAGCGAATCTCCGTAGCCTTCATGCTGTGCGCAGACCCCGGCGAAGCTGCCGACGCCCGGCATGCCGTATCCGCCGCCCAGCTCCACGTGATAGCCGCGCGGGAAATCGGTCTTCTTGTCCCATAGCCACCAGGGCATGTAAAGATGCGCGCCGCCCATGCCGTCCGAATCGTGGCGCGGCATTCCTTCGAGCGCTGGAATTCGCGCGCCCAGGCTGAAACCGGTGTTGTCGGTGAGATATTTGCCCACCGTCCCCGACGAATTTCCGAGCCCGTTCTCATGCCCTTTGCCCTTCGAGTTCAGCAGCAGCCGGGTCGACTCGCAGCAGCTTGCCGAGACTACCACCGTGCGGCATTTGATCTGTTTCTCGCTGCGCGTTTTCTTATCAATGTACGATACAGCGGTCACCTTGCCTTCGTCGTTGGTGATCAGCTCGCGCGCCATCGCGTCGGTGATCAGTGTGACTCTGCCGCTCTTCATCGCCGGGAAAACCTGCACCTGGCTCGACGAATAGTTTGACGATGGAATGCAGCCGCGCCCGCACTGGCCGCAATAATGGCAGGCTGGACGCCCATTGGTATCCTTCGTGATCACCGCCAGCCGGTTGGGAATACAGGGAATGCCCAGCTTATCGGCTGCTTTCTTGATGAGCACTTCATGCACGCGCGGCGGAGGGCATTTCTGGAAGACTCCGTCGGGTGCGCTGCGGATTCCTTCCTTCGATCCAGTGACGCCGATGAAGGCCTCCGCCTTATCGTAATAAGGCGCGATGTCCTCGTAGGAAATCGGCCAATCCGTCCCGATTCCGTCGCGCGAATACGGCTTCAGGTCGTAATCGGCGTAGCGCAGCGAAATGCGCCCATAGTGATTCGTTCTGCCGCCCACGATGCGGGAGCGGAACCAATTGAATTTCGATCCTTCGGCTACGGTGTAGGGCTCACCTTCCAATTCCCAGCCGCCGGCGTGGGCGGAGAAGAATCCGAAGGCGCGGCCGCGCCCGAAATAGCTGGCGCCGCCGTCTCCGGAGCCTCGATGCGGCACCTGGTAGGGCCACATGTGTTCTTTGAAATCCCTGGCTGGATTCAGCATGGGACCGGCTTCGAGAAGCGCCACGCTTATACCAAGATCGGTGAGAACCTTGGTCATCGTGCCGCCACCCGCTCCGGATCCGATAATGACAACGTCGTAGACGGGGGCGCTGCGAGTAATCTGGAACATGATTACCGATTATATGCCCGCCGGGCCTATGCAACCAAAATTCATCGCGCTCGTCTATAATTTTGGACAGAGACACTAATGGATGAACAAGAAGAGAAGGGTCGATCCGCCGCCGGAGCTACCCTATCCTGGTTCCGCGATCTGTTTCTCAGCGTGCTGATCGCGATTGTGATCATCCTGTTCCTGTACCAGCCGGTGAAAGTGGAGGGCACCAGCATGTTGCCCTCGCTCAAGAACGACGAGCGGATTTTCATCAACAAGTTCGTCTATCGCTTCGGCATCTCCGACATCGGCCGCGGCGATACGGTTGTTTTTCTCTACCCCGGCGACACCAGCAAGTCGTACATCAAGCGTGTGATCGGCATTCCCGGCGACACCATTGAAATCGATGATGGAACGGTGGTGGTCAATGGCAAAGCGCTCTCCGAGCCATATGTCGCTGAAGACAACCGGGACAGGATTCCGATGGCGCGCAAGATCGTCCCGGCCGATCAGTACTTCGTCCTCGGCGACCACCGGAGTTCCTCGAACGACAGCCGGAGTTGGGGCTGGGTTCCGCGCCAATACATTTACGGGAAAGCGGTGTTCGTATACTGGCCACTGGAAAATCTGGGCGCCGTCCGGTAATGCCGTCATCGAAATGTAACCACACTGTCACGATGGCGCGATGATTCGGTTGCTAATGTAGTCCCTTGACCCCCGGTAGAAACGAAGAGCTGCAAATCGAAATCGTCAATCGTCCGTCCGGTGTGCAGCTCATCAAACTGAGCGGACCTCTTACTCTCCGTACATTATTCGAATTCCAGGAAGCGGCGAGGCATCATGCTCATCATCCGCTGGTCATTGACGCGGCCGGTATCCCTTATATGGATTCGGCCGGGCTCGGCGCGATTATTGGCATTTTTGCGTCCTGCCAACGCACCGGTCAGAAGTTCGCGATTTCCAGCGTGCCGGAGCGCGTGCAGGTTTTGTTCGAGATGACAGGAGTCCAAGGTCTGCTCCCCTGTTTTCCCTCCCTCGAAGAGGCTGAGGCGGCTGTCACGGCAAAGTAACACGTTGTTCATGACGCACTCATGACACGCCCCTAAGCTAGGTTCTTCACGTTTCAAAAAACAACTGAGGAGCTTTGGATGAAAAAAGGATTGGCCTGTATGCTGGCTTTTGCGCTGCCTTTGGCCTTCGCGCAAAATCCGGCGAACACTGGCACTTCAGACGTCGAGCAACTGAAGCAGATGCTGCTTGAACAGCAGCGCCAGATTAATGAATTGAAGCAAAAACTCGGGATGCCGGTAAACGACGGCGTACCGGTCAACAATCACGCCGGGATTGGCGAGGTTGCCAGCACGACGCCGGTTCTTCCTCCGGCCCCCGCTGCGCCGCCGACGTTTAGCGTTCCGCCGCCGACGACCAGTGCATTACCACCCACGCCTGCTCCGGCGCCGGACGACGCCTCTTCGCCGCTCCAGTTCAAACTGGGCGATGCGTTCTTCACCCCGGTGGGATTCCTGGATATGACGTCGGTGGTGAGATCGACCAATACGGGATCGGGAATCGGCTCCAATTTCGGTAGTATTCCCTATTCGAACACCCAAGCCGGCGCGTTGAGCGAGACGTTCTTGAGCCCGCAGAACTCGCGGATCGGGATGCGGATCGATACGGCGTTCAAGGACTGGAAGGTCCAAGGGTATTGGGAGTCTGACTTTTTGGGGCAGGTCGGCAGCCCGCCCAACGGCGGTCTGGCGGTCAGCAGCAATCCTTTCGTTTTCCGCCTTCGCCTTTATTGGGTCGACGTGCAGAAGGGTAAGTTTGAGTTTCTGGCAGGGCAGTCCTGGAGCCTGTTGACTCCGAACCGGGTCGGCGTGTCGCCGCTGCCGAGCGATGTGTTCTATACGCAGAACATGGACGTCAATTACCAGGCCGGCTTGGTCTGGGCGCGTAATCCGGGGTATCGTTTCGCGTTCCATCCGTCGGATAAGGTTGCGTTTGCGGTCGCTCTCGAAAATTCCCAGCCGTATGTCGGCGGCGGCAACGGCGGAAGCGCCGTAACCCTCCCCGCGGCAATCGCGACCACTGCGACCACGGGCTCGACGCAGGGCTCCGTGCTCGGCGGCCAGATCAATAACGGATCGAGCGTGATCAGCGCGGCGGCATTGTTCCCGGATATTATCGCGAAGTTGGCTTTCGATCCGACCAAGAAATTCCACTTCGAAATTGCCGGGGTCGAGATCGCCAATAAGATTGCATATCCGGTTTCCGGCCCGGCCTTCCCGACCAACACGAAAGTGGGCGGCGGCGGATCTGTCAATCTCGGCTTCGAAATATTGCCGGGTTTTCGCCTTCTGACCAACAACTTCTGGAGTTCGGGCGGCGGCCGTTACATCTTCGGGCAGGCGCCGGATTTCATCATCCGGGCCAACGGAACAATGTCTCTGGTGCACTCCGGATCGACCGCATCCGGCTTTGAATGGAACGCCAAGAGAAGCCTGCTGTTCGGATACTACGGCGGCGTTTACGTCGGGCAGAACACGGCCATCGATACCACTGGCAAACTGATCGGTTATGGCGCGATTTCGAGCGACGGGCAGAACCGGCTGATCCAGGAAATCACCTTCGGCGATAATTTTACCCTCGCCAGGAGTCCTCGCTGGGGCGCGTTGAACCTGATCTTCCAATACTCGTATCTCCAGCGGAACCCGTGGGCTGCGGCGGTCGGCGCGCCGACCAACGCGAGCCTTTCGATGGGTTTCTTCGACCTTCGCTACACCCTGCCGGGCTCGGCCCCGACCATGGGTAAATAGACGATTGTTCTCGTGTGGTCGCGGCTGGGCAGATTTAAGCCGGCCGCGGCCAAATTACGGCAGTAATCGATTTGTAACAAAAGATTGCGACAATTAAGGAGGTCGGGGATGACTCGAAATATCATACGGGCGACTATGGCTGTCGCCCTTCTGGCGGGCTGTGCACCGGCGCAGATTCTGATTAACGGCGCGGGAGCATCGTTTCCCTATGCAATGTATTCCAAATGGTTCGATAGCTACCATAAGAAATTCAACAACTTACAATTCAACTATCAATCGATCGGTTCAAGCGGCGGGATCAAGCAGATAACCGAAGGGACAGTCGATTTCGGCGCGAGCGATGGTCCGATGACCGACGACCAGTTGAAGCAGTATCGCGATAAGCGGGGTAACAACATCCTGCACTTCCCGACGGTGCTGGGCGCGGTGGTTCCTACCTATAACGTGCCTGGAGTTTCGGGTCAGCTCAACTTCACTCCGGAAGCTTTGGCGGGGATTTTCCTGGGAAAGATTACAAAATGGAACGATCCGGAACTGACGAAGGCGAATCCGGGTGTCAATTTGCCTGGGAACAACATTGTTGTCGTTCATCGCGCCGAGGGAAGCGGCACCAGCTATGTATGGACGGATTACCTCTCCAAAGTGAGCCCGGAATGGAAGACCAAAGTGGGCACAGCGGCGTCGCCCAACTGGCCGGTCGGCTTGGGAGGAAAAGGAAACGAAGGTGTGGCCGGACAGGTCAAACAGGTGCCGAACGCGCTTGGATATGTCGAATTGATCTATGCGGTTCAGAATAAAATGGCATACGGCAAGGTAAAAAACTCCGGTGGCGCATTCGTTCAGGCCGATCTGGCTAGCGTAACAGCTGCGGCGGCTCGCGCCTCTAAAGAGATACCGGATGATTTCCGCGTTTCGATCACCAATGCCGCGGGTCCGGACGTATATCCGATTTCCAGCTTCACCTGGCTGCTGATTCCGGACAAGATCGCCGATCAGCAGAAGAAAAAAGCGATCGTGGATTTCCTGAAGTGGATGCTGATGGATGGGCAAAGCCAGACGGAAGCGCTGGACTTCGCTAAATTGCCGAAGCCGGTGGTCGATAAAGAGATGAAAGCGATCGCAAAGATTCAATAGCTTATTGTGTCCGCCTCCTCCACTACCGTAATCAAGGCCCGCCCTTCGGGGCGGGCACAATCGTTTCAGCAGAGGCTGCGGAGCGGGGACGATCTTGCTTACGTAGTGACCTTCGCGGCCGCGCTGAGCATTCTGGCGATCACCGCGCTGCTGGTGTACGAGTTGTATGTGAACTCGGCGCTTTCGCGCCACAAATTCGGCTGGGCGTTTCTCTATACGCGAACGTGGGACCCGGTGGGGGAGCAGTTCGGGGCGCTTCCGTTTATCTACGGCACGGTGGTGACGTCGGCGCTGGCGCTACTGATCGGGATCCCTTTGGGGGTGGGCGCGGCGATTTTTCTGGCGGAACTGGCGCCTCCGAAAATTTCCTCGGGATTGACGTTTCTGATCGAACTTCTGGCCGCGGTGCCGAGCGTGATTTTCGGGATGCTCGGCGTATTTATTCTGGTTCCGGTCCTGCGCACGGTCGAAGAGCCGCTGCGCAAAATGCTGGGCTGGACGCCGCTGTTTCAGGGGCCGTTTTATGGTCTCAGTCTGCTTTCGGCTGGAGTCGTGCTGGCGCTGATGATCATCCCGTTCATCATTTCCATTTCGCGCGAAGTGATTCTGGCGGTCCCCAGTGACCAGCGGGAAGCGGCGCTGGCGTTGGGCGCGACGCGTTGGGAATCGACCTGGGACGTCGTGGTTCCTTACGCGTATAAAGGCATCACGGGGTCGATTTTTCTGGCCTTGGCGCGCGCGCTGGGCGAGACGATGGCGGTCACGATGGTGATCGGCAACGATCCGAAAATCAACACGTCTCTGTTTGCGCCGGGGTATTCGATTGCCGCCGTGATCGCCAACGAGTTCACGGAGGCGACGGGCGATCTTTATCCCAGCGCGCTGATCGAGCTTGGTCTGGTGCTGTTCGCTTTGACCATCGTGATCAACGGCGCGGCTCGGATTCTGGTGGCCAGCACCAGCAGCAAGGTGGGCACGTAATATGTCGCTTCATCTGATGCGCCGCAAAGCGGTGAACGCGGTGATGCTGTCGTTGACCGGCCTCTGCACGTTTATCGCGGCGGGGACGCTGCTCTACATCCTGGGATATCTGTTCGTTCATGGCGGAAAAAGCCTGACCTGGGATTTTTTCACCAAGCTGCCGACGCCAGTGGGCGAAGCGGGCGGTGGGATGGCGAACGCGATTCTGGGCAGCGCGAAATTACTGCTCCTGGCGACGGCGATCGGCGTGCCGATCGGATTCCTGGGCGGCGTGTATCTGGCCGAGTTCGGCGGCAATACGTTTGCCTACCTCGTCCGCTATGTAACGGACTTGCTGAACGGCGTGCCGTCGATCGTGATCGGGATTTTCGCTTACACCCTGATCGTGCTGCCGCAAAAACATTTCTCGACCCTGGCGGGGGGCATCGCGCTCAGCATCATGATGATTCCGATCGCGATCCGCAGCTCGGAAGAATTTCTGCGCGCGGTGCCGCTGTCGTTACGCGAAGGCGCGATGGCGCTGGGCGCCTCGAAAACGAAAGCGATTCTTACGGTAGTGATTCCAGCGGCGAAAAACGGGATCATTACCGGGATCATGCTGAACCTGGCGCGGGTGGCGGGCGAGACGGCGCCGCTGTTGTTTACCAGTTTCGGCAATCGCTATTGGAGTCCCGGCTGGGAGCAGCCGACCGCGGCGCTGCCGGTGATGATTTTCACGTACGCCACAGCCCCTTACGAGGATTGGCACCAGCAGGCCTGGTCCGCCGGCTTCGTATTATTAACCCTTGTGTTAGCTGTCAATATCTTCGCGCGCCTGGTTCTTTCGCGGCAGGCGCATGTGATCAGGTGATTTATGCAGGCCCCGAGCCGACAACCATCCACTCAAATTAATATGCCGCCCATGAGCGTCCACATGCCTGAGGAAACCCGGTCCAGTGCGGCCGCGTCGAAGCTGAGCGCGACGAATCTCAATTTTCATTACGGCACGTTTCAGGCGCTCCATGGCATCAACATGCAGGTCTATGCGAATCGCGTGACGGCGTTCATTGGACCTTCGGGCTGCGGCAAATCGACGTTTCTGCGCACGCTGAACCGGATGAACGAGACCGTTCGCCATAGCCGCGTGGAGGGCGAAATCCTGCTGGACGGCGAGAACATTTTCAACCTCGATGTTTCTGAAGTTCGGCGCCGGGTGGGCATGGTGTTTCAGAAATCGAACCCGTTCCCGAAATCGATTTTCGAAAATATCGCGTACGGGCCGCGCATCAATGGATACGAAAATCGGGCCGCGCTGCGGGAGCGGGTGGAGCAAAGCTTGCGCCGCGCCGCGCTGTGGGATGAGGTGAAGGATAAGCTGAATCAATCGGCATATTCGCTTTCCGGAGGCCAGCAGCAGCGGCTGTGCATCGCGCGCGCGCTGGCGGTGAATCCGGAAGTGCTGCTGCTGGACGAGCCTTGCTCCGCGCTCGATCCGATTGCCACTGCGAAGATCGAGGATCTGATCTTTCAACTGAAAAATAGCTGCACCATCGTGATTGTGACGCATAACATGCAGCAGGCGGCGCGGGTGGCTGATTTCACCGGCTTCTTCCTGATGGGAAAACTGATCGAGTTCGACAACACGACGGTCATTTTCAAAAATCCCGCGAAGAGAGAAACGGAAGATTACGTCACGGGCCGGTTTGGTTGATGCGAGGAGCATAAACATTGCGACACTTTGTCGAGGAATTAGACCAACTGAAAACCAAGCTGCTCGAGATGAGCTCGCTGGTGGAAGCGGCTATCCAGCGCAGCATCAGTGCGGTGACGCAAAAGGACCGCAGCGCGGCCGACGAAGTTTTTCGCAATGAGGCGCGTATTAACGGGATCGAAGTGGAGATTGACGAGTTCGCCATCAACCTGCTGGCGCTGCATCAGCCGATGGCGGCGGACCTGCGATTGATCGTGGCGGCGCTGAAGATTAATACCGACCTGGAGCGCATGGGCGATCTTTCGGTGAACATCGCGCAGCGAGCGATGTCGTTAATGGAAGAGCCAGTGATCAAGCCGATGATCGACATTCCGCACATCGCGGGACTGGTGCAATCGATGGTGCGCAAGAGCCTGGACGCGTTCGTGACGCGCGATGCGGACCTGGCGCGCAGCGTGCTGGCCTCGGACGACGCGGTGGACAGCCTGCGCACGGCGACTTATCACGAACTGGTGAGTTACATGGAGCGCGATCCTGAAAATATCAAAGCGGCGCTGGATCTGCTGGCCATTACCAGGAACCTGGAGCGGCTGGCGGACCACTCGACAAATATCGCGGAGGATGTGCTGTTCCTGGTGAAGGGAATCGACGTCCGGCATCATGCTGAAGCGCGCCAATAAGATGGAATGTTTACGATTTCGTAATTCATTTGTAATGGACTCAACGTTACGATAGACGAGAGTCATGAAGAAAATTGTATTAATCGAAGACGACGCGGATCTTTACTCTCTCATTCAATACAATCTTGAGAAGGAAGGCTTCACCATGGCCGGCGCGCAGACGGGAAAAGGCGCGATCGAGCTGTGCCGGCGGGAGCGTCCGGACCTGATTATCCTCGACATTATGCTGCCGGATTCGGACGGCCTGGAGATTTGCAGGGCGATTCGCAACCATTCCGAACTGGCTCCGGTGCCGGTGATTTTCCTGACCGCGAGGGCTTCGGAGACGGATCGCATTGTCGGGTTGGAGCTGGGTGCGAACGACTATATCGTCAAGCCGTTCTTCATTCGCGAGTTGATCGCTCGGATCAAGATTCACTTCCGCGGGCAGCCTCCGGCGACGAAGATTTTGAGGTCGGGCGATCTGGAACTGGACCGGGCTCGGTGCCGGGTGCATTTGAACGGAGGCGAGGTCACGCTGACGGCGACGGAGTTCCGCTTGCTGGAATTTCTGATGAGCCGGCCGGGTGTGGTGTTCAGCCGGGAGCAGTTGCTGGACGCGGTTTGGGGTCATGATCGCGCGGTGACCGATCGGACGGTCGACGTGTACATTCTACGCCTGCGGCAGAAGATCGAAGCAGCGGCTGAATCTACGTTCATCCGCAGTGTGCGCGGGTTCGGCTATAGTTTTAATGCCGAGGTGCCGCAGGAGCAAGTGCAGTAAACCACGGTTTGCGTGGCGGCGTTCGTTCTGAAATGCGCTAAGCTGAGGATCGAGATGCATTTGCCCGCGGCGGTGACGAAACAATCGGAGATCGAGGCGGCGATTGAGCAGGTAGCCCACGCCCTCGCGCCGGACGTGGTGCGAATCCGATACGACATCGGTGAAGACTGGAGCGGCCAGTGGGCTATTTTTTTCAAAGTGGTTCTCTCCGATGACGCCGCAAGGCGCAGGCTTCGTGATGTAAGGGCGAAAGTTGTCTGGGGGTTGGCCAGACATCTGGATTTTTCAGGCATGGGCGTTTCTTCCTATCACAATTTCAGAAGCGTTTCCGAACAGGCGGCGTTGCAGGAGCCTGCTTGGGCATAGATGCTCGCCGACGACCTGCTTAAAGATGCGCGACACCTAGCCGCGAAAGGCGACGCCGAGAATCGGAAATCGTGCATGCGCCGCGCCATCTCGACTGCATACTACGCGGTCTTTCATCTGCTTGTCGAGGACTTCGTTGAACGCTGGGAGTTCGCAGATCAGCGGGCACGCCTGGCGCGGATGTTTAATCACCAGAAAATGAAGGATGCGCCCTTCAAACCCTAAGACAAAAACAATCCGACTACGATCGAAGCCGCGCTGACCGATGTCATCACGGGATTCGGACAGCTCCAGGGCGATCGTCATCGAGCCGACTATGATCTTGGATGGAATATTGTTCGAACCGATGTTAATGACGCGATTATCCTCGCGGAGGCGACGTTCGAAAAATGGCGTTTGATTCGCGACGAGGAAGTGTCGCGTAATCATTTGCTCTCAATGTTTGGGGCGAAGATCGACAAGGTTCTTTAACATATTTTCGCTCCGGTAACGATTCGATGTACCTGTGCGGCCAGATGAAAACCGGATGCGTTATAAAGAAAAATCTTCGAATACGGGTTTTCATCCGTAGTCCCGCTCAGTTGGAGCGAAGAGGAAAAATAGAGCTGCGTCCCGTCATTGGTGGTGGCCAGTCCAGAGAATTGGGCGGGCAGCGGAAACGTGGCGAGGATAATGAGAAGCGCGCGTGGCATGAATTGACCTCCGGGGGCGCGGTACCTTTATTATATGCTCGATTGGCTCTTTTCCGATCCGCTCGCGGTGGGTACGCCGGCGCCTGATTTTACGCTGCCGGATCAGGACGGCAATCGCGTCTCCCTCGCGGCGCTGCGGGGGAAAAATGTGGTGCTGGTATTTTATCCTCGCGATGAGACGTCGGTTTGCACCAAGCAGTTGTGCGAGTTTCGCGATCGGTGGCCGGACGTGCAGTCGAAGAATACGGTGGTGTTCGGCGTTAATCCGCAGGATGCGGCCAGCCATGCGAAGTTCCGCAACCATCGCCAGTATCCCTTCCCGCTGCTCACCGACGAAGGCCAAAAAATGGGCGAGGCATATCACACCAAAGGGCTGATCGTGAAGCGGACCGTTTATCTGATTGGACCGGACGGCGTCATTCGCTATGCCAGGCGCGGCAAACCGGAGCCTTCGGAAGTCCTCGCCGCCGCTGTTTAGATGTGCGCTGTCTGGCGATACTTCGCCGGCGTGAGTCCGATTTGCCGGCGGAACGTTGCTGAAAAATGGCTCTGGTCGGAGAACCCGCAGGTCATCGCAATCTCGGCGAGCGGCGTTTCCGAGGTCGATACCAACTGGCAGGCATGCTGGATGCGTTTTCGCCGCAGGAACTCGCCTACCGTGGTGGAAAAATAGCGGCGGAATTCTCGCGAGAGGTGAACCCGGTGAACTCCGGCAGCGCCCGCGATCTCCGCCAGGCTCACTTGCCGCAGAAAGTTCGCTTCCAGATACTCCCGCGCGATGTGCAGCCATCGCGGGATGACGGCGACGTTATCCGCGCCAGAATGGCGGGCGCCTTCCGCCAGCATCTCCAGTAAAATTCCTTCCAGCGACACCAGCGCGAGGCCGTCTCCCTGACGAAACTCGTGATAGAGCCGCTGCGCCAGCCAGGTCGATGCGATGCCTTGAATCTCGCCCGGCTGGTCCAGCGCCTTGGAGTGTTCCTCCACCCGTTTCAGCGCCTCCGGTTCCACTTCCACGATCAGGCAGTGCGTCCCCTCATCGAACACGTTCGAGTGGTTCTGCTCCGGCGGCAGATAGCGCAGCACGTGCGGCGGGCAGATCACGCTGTTGGCGTTTCCGTATGATTCCGCGTAAGGTCCGGCCAACACGTAGCTGAGCAGGGCGTGCTCATGCCAGTGATTGGTCAGCTCCAGGCCCGCCGGGTAATGATTCTCCACTACCTGGAATCCCGGCAGCCTCCGCGTGGCGACCACCGTGCCGGACGTATCCGCGCAGGGACAGCTCTCGTTCCGGTGAATTTGCGGATAGGGGTCAGTACGGACTGCTCTTGGATTCATTATTGCTATGGACGTGCCACCTTAGGATCAGGATTCCGGTCGCTTGTAAAATTCTTATCCTGAATTTGTAATTTATGATGAAACTTCAGACCCGATGCTATTAACGTCATTCTACCCAATCCTGGATACCGCAATCGCCGCCCGCCGCGGGATCGATCCGGTGGCTGCCGCCGCCGGCATTCTGGAGGCTGGGGCGCGCCTACTCCAGTTCCGCCATAAGGACTTTTTTTCGAGAGACGTTTTCGAACTGGCTCGCGAGATTGCCGCGCTGTGCCACGACGCGGACGCTCTGTTTGTCATCAATGATCGCGCCGATATCGCCCGCCTGCTGGGCGCGGCGCTGCATTTGGGGCAGGACGATCTTTCGCCCGCCGAGGCTCGCCGCGTCCTGGGTAACGAGTTCGTGATCGGCTTCTCCACCCATAATGAGGAGCAACTTCGAGCCGCGCAGAATCAGCCGGCGGACTATCTCGCGTTCGGCCCGATTTTCGGAACGTCGTCGAAGCTCAATCCCGATCCAACCGTTGGTCTCGATGAGCTGCGGCGCCTCCGGCCGCTGACCGCACGCCCTTTGGTCGCGATTGGCGGGATCACCAGGGCCAATGCGCGCAGCGTCATCGACGCGGGCGCGGATTCGGTAGCTGTCATCGGCGACCTGTTCCCGGAGGATGGCAATATCCGGGGCCGCGTCGAAGAATGGCTCACGATCGTGTGATCCACCAGCGCCGCAGCGCCACCACCGACCACACGGCCTCGACTGCTCCAAATGGCCATGCGCCTTGCAGGAATCCGTAAACCGACCCCAATGCGCAGGATCCGGCGAAGGCCAGAATGAACCACGGGCTGCGTTTTTCGAGCGCATAGCAAACCAGCATTGCGGTGACGGCGAAGAGTCCGAACAGGGTGAGTCGATCCATGATTCTGTCAGAATAGCGGCTTTGCCTATTGACGCGCAGGTCTTTTCGTACTAATTTATTAGTATGCGATCGCCGAAGCCGACTCTGACGGAGCAGGAACTGGAAATTATGAAGGTGGTGTGGCAGTTGGAAACCGCCACCGTGCGCCAGGTGTACGAGAACATGCTGGAGCATCGCAAGATCGCCTACACCACGGTCATGACCATGATGAACATCCTGGAGCAGAAGGGTTACCTCAAAAAGCGCCAGGACGACCGGGCGTACGTTTACCGGCCCAGCCAGCCGCAGCAACAGGTGATCCGGTCCATGGTGCGGGAGTTCGTCAACCGCGTTTTTAATGGTTCCGCGGAACCGCTGCTGGTCCATCTAGTGGAGGATCAGCACCTCGACGCCAAGGATCTGGAGGAGATCCGGAAGACGATTAGAAAGGCCAAGTCATGACCGCTTCGCTGGTCCTCAATAATGTTCTGGCCTGGTCGGCGCAGGCCGGCTTGCTGGTCATGGTTGGCGCGCTCGCGGCGTTAACCCTGTCTCATCCTCGCTCCCGTTTGATTTTCTGGCAGGGAATTCTGGCCATCGCTCTGCTGCTGCCGGCGGTCGAGCCGTGGCAGCAACCGGCGGCGGACGACGCCGGATCGGTTTCGGTCGCGACCAGCTCAGTCGTCACGGTTGCTCATGCGCCCGCGTCCCGTTTCGCATGGAAGCGCGAGTATCTACTGTGGATCATCGCAGCCGGGGCGGTGCTGCGCTTTCTGTGGATCGGGGCCGGCCTGCTGCGTTTGCGCCGCCATCGGCTGGACGCGCGGATGCTCACGATTCCTCCTGTGCCGTTTTCGAATCCTCGCGTACGCTGGTTTATTTCCAACACCGTCGGCGGTCCGGTCACTTTCGGTTTCCTCAGCCCCACCATCCTGCTGCCGGCGCGCGTTGCCGAACTCCCTGACGATTTGAGAGAAGCCATCGCCCATCATGAGCTGGCCCACGTGCGCCGCCGGGACTGGCTGTTCGTGCTGCTGGAAGAATCGATTCGCAGCGCCCTCTGGTTTCATCCGGCGATCTGGTTCGTATTGAGCCGTATTCAACTGGCGCGGGAACAGGTAGTCGACGCGGAAGTGGTCGGCCTGACGCGCGACCGCGAACGCTACTTGGACGCACTGGTCGCGGTAGCGGCGCAAAGACTTCTGCCGGACGTCGCTCCGGCGCCTTTGTTTTTGAAAAAACGCCAGCTCGCGGTGCGAGTGGCAGCTGTGTTGAAGGAGACCCGTATGTCGAAGCCTCGCCTGTTCCTGAGTTTTACCAGCGTCTGTTCGGCCGCGCTGATCGCGGCTCGCCTGGCGGTCTGGATGTTCCCGATGCAAGCACCCGCGCAAACGCCCGCGGTCGCCAAAGGATCGGCCGTAGCCGATGGATTGGGCATCGTCGTAGAGCCAGGCGCGAAAATCCTGCATCGCTCGCCGGTTTTCTACCCGTCGGGCGCCACCGCGACCGGAACGGTGGTTGTGGAAAGCGCCGTGAATGCAAAAGGCGAGGTCACGGACGCCCACGTGATCAGCGGACCCGACGAACTTCGGAACGCGGCGCTCGCGAGCGTCCTCAACTGGCATTTTTCGACCGACCGAGGCCTTCCGCCGACGGTGCAAAGCACGATCCGCTTCGAGGCAGCTCCGCGTATAGTAACAGACGCGGCCGCGTCCCGCCCTCCCGTGACGTATCAGTCCCTCAAAGCGATCACGACGAATGGACTGCCTGACGATTTGGCCGAGAAAGTGCGCGGCTTAAGCCTTCCGGTACATGTTGGCGATCCGTTCAACACTAACGACTTCGCCCGAGTGAGGGAGGCCGTGAAGGAGGTTGACGAGCATTTGATCACAATATTGAAAACCAACGGTTCTGACGCGACGCTGATGATCATACTCCCACCCACCGGCGGAGTCGCAGGAGGCATCAGCGGCGGGATTTCCGGAGGCGTCAGTGGTGGAATCGCCGGAGGCGTCCCCGGCAAATTGAGTGAGGTGCAGCCGGATTACCACATCGTAAACGACAGCGGCGCTCCCGAAGTGTCCGCAACACCTCAGTTTCCCGCGCCCGCCAATGGCGTCGAACGCGTCCGCGTCGGCGGGAATGTTCAATCCGCAAACCTCACGAAGAAGATAACTCCCGTCTATCCGCCGCTTGCCAAGCAGGCCAGGATTCAAGGAACCGTCCGGTTCGCGGCCTTGATCGACAGGGAAGGCAACATCGCGAGTTTACAGCTCATTTCCGGCCATCCGTTGCTGTCGCCATCGGCCCAGGAAGCGGTCAGCCAATGGCAATACAAGTCGACGCTGTTGAATGGAAACGCGGTGGAAGTGATTACTCAGATCGACGTGAACTACACGCTGACGCAGTAAGAACATTCTGAATCGAAAATGTTTTAGAAATCATTTGACAACCCGGCTGGACCGAATTATGATGAGTGCATCACTGAAAAAGGAGGTGGTCCAGTCGAATGATATCTGGTAGTAATCACTCAACTCTAACTACGCGTGAGGTGGCCGACTCTTAACGTCGACTGCTCTTACTGTTCAGGTTTCGTTCAGTGACGAGGCCGCTGCTCCTGTGGAACGGCCCTCTCGCGCGAAGACGAGTCTGAAAATTCCCAAAGGGCCCCGTCCGGCGATGTTTTTGCGCCGTAGCGGGGCTTTTTGCATCTCATGTGGTAGACTTAAATTTCCAAGGACATATTATGAAAGCCGGAATCCACCCCGCCTACGAAGCAATCACTGTGACCTGCGCTTGCGGTCATAAGTTCCAGACCCGTTCCGCTCACAAGGGCGATATGCGCGTTGAAATCTGCTCCAACTGCCACCCCTTCTTCACCGGCAAGCAGAAGCTGATCGACACCGAAGGCCGCGTCGACCGTTTCCAGAAGAAGTATCAGAAGGTAAAGGACGCCGCTGAGGCCAAGAAAGTGGCTGACGAAACAAAGAAGAAGATCGCGATGGGCTTCGTAAAGATCTAGCGCGACTTTACGTCAGAGGCTATAACCCCGTCCCGTGAGGGCGGGGATTCTTAAATGCCGGGGCCAGAACCCCGGCCGCCGTTCTGTTTCTGTTGTTCCTCGCGCTCTTTTAGCATTCTCTCGTATTCGGCCTGCTGTTCTGGAGAAAGCACCGAGCGAACCTTATCCCGTTGTGCTTTTTCGAGCGCGTCCATTTCAGGCCTGTATCGCTCCCGCACCTCGTGAAACTTGGCCCGGGTTTCGT
The DNA here is from genome assembly GCA_049521155.1 of Bryobacteraceae bacterium. GTDB lineage: Bacteria > Acidobacteriota > Terriglobia > Bryobacterales > Bryobacteraceae > Palsa-187. Next base: position 28,920 of record JBEKPC010000014.1, on the reverse strand, counting down.
CGTAGATCGAATTGATCTTAGCAACCTGCTCGTCCGATAGCTTCATGCGGGATTGCATCTCGGCGAGCTTCTTCTTGCGAACTGCCTCCGGCGTCGGATTGCTTTTTACGGTGCTGACGGCGTACAGCGAATGGCCGAACACTCCTAAAACCGCCCCACTCGCAAAAATCAGCCCCACATAAAGGGCGATCGTCAGCCGCGACAGCTTCACCGAGAACCACCTGCCAGCATATGAATGTAATCGGAGGAGTGCTCCGCCGAAAGCGCTTCCAGGTAACTGGAACTGTTCGCCGCGCTTTCCTGGAATTTCGGGATCAATACGGCGCCGATCAGCAGCGTCAGGGCCACGGAGGCCATTACGCAGACCTGCGCCCAATGGCGGAATACCGATACTGTCGCCACGCGGCGCGCTTCAATCCGCCTCCACAACGCAGGCATGAAGTCCGCGCTCGGCTCCGGGTCGGGACATGCCATCCTGTACTCCGCAAACAGTGCGTCGAGTTTGTCAACCTGGTGATGCATGCGATCCATTCTATACCTCCACCCTACTCCGAGTCATCGGCACTGCCAGAGTCGACTTTAGACGCCGCCTCTTTGTTTTCCTGTGCACCGAATGCCTTCAGCACTCGCTGCCGCGCCCGGAACAAACGAACTTTCAGGGCATTCTCATTAACCCGATAAATCTTCTCGAGTTCCTTCAGCGACAGCCCTTCTACTTCTTTTAATGTAAGCAGAATCCGGTCTTCCTCGGAAACCTGCCCCAGAAGCGACTGCGCCAGCTCCCTCACCTTGGTACGACGTTGCTCTTCGTCCTGGCGTTTCCCGCCTGCCGCGGCATCCGCCAACATTACTTGCTGCTCGCTCAGATCCGACATCCGGCTTTCCTGCCGCCGGCGCTGCCGTCTCAAATAGTCATACGCGGCATTCACCGTCAAACGGTACAGCCAAGGTTCAAAAACCTCAGGCGTCCGCAACTGATCCAGCGAATAATACAGCCGCAGAAAAACTTCCTGCCCCACATCCTCTACATCCTCAGGCCTGCCGATGGTGCGGGAGATCGTCCCCAGAATCCGCTTCCGGTACGCTTGCACTATCTGGTTAAACGCGCTATCGTCGCCGCTTCGAGCCCGTTCGATGAGCTCGAATTCAACCAGCATGGCCAACCAAACCACTACCGCCCACGGCATCTTTGGAGTAACCCGCGGTAGTCAAAACCCAATCTGTACAATGAAAAAGGCGCACCGGCTCACTGCTAGGTTACAACAAAAGGCGCGATAGGACGACCCCTTTCCGCGCCCTATTTGTCACAAACCGGTCAGGCAGCTCCTGCAAAACGGCGCATCCGCACTGGGCATAGCCGCTCCAACCGTACCTTTCTGAGTGGGGAAATTTCGTAAACTAAATAGCGCTCCGCGCTCAGAATCAGCTCGTCAAGAGCTACTTTTCTAAGCCGGAGATACGCTAGCCTCGCCTGGATAGCACCAGGAGCGTCGGGGGAGTAGCTAGTCATGGCACTCAAGATGTACAGTACTAGAACGTACCAGGCAATACCCTCATTTGTGGGTATTTAAAAGTAAGTTCTTCAGAATGAGAACATTATCCACCGTGGTAAACTGAAATATCCATGGATTTTCTCGCAGGCCTGAACCCCCGCCAGCGCGAGGCGGCGGAACATGTTGAGGGCCCTCTTCTGATCCTTGCCGGTGCCGGCAGCGGAAAAACCCGCGTCATCACGCATCGAATCGCCCACCTGATGAGCGCCCATCATGTCCCTGGCTGGGCGATTTTGGCCGTTACTTTCACCAACAAAGCGGCCGGGGAGATGCGCGACCGGGTCCAGTCGCTGGTCAGCGGAATCGGCTCCGATTCACTACCCACCGTCGCCACATTTCACTCCTTTTGTGTCCGCCTGCTCCGCCGCGAAGGTGCGCCGCTGGCCCAGATTCGTCCCGGTTTCACCACTCTGTTCACGATTTACGACGACGATGACCAGATCAGCCTCCTCAAAGGCGTCTATAAATCGCTCGGCCTCGACGACAAATTCATGGCCTATCGCGCCGCTTTGTCGAGAATCAGCAATGCGAAAAGCCAGAAACAGACGCCGGAGGAGCTGGAGCGCGAGGCCGCCGATCCAGTTTCGAAGCGCTTTGCCGTGGTCTACGAGCGCTATCAGGCCAAATTGCGCGAATCCAATGCGCTCGATTTTGACGACCTGCTGCTCGAAGCCGTCCGCCTGTTGCAGCACGATCAGCCGACCCGCGAAAGACAGAATCGGCGCTACGAATTCCTGATGGTGGACGAATATCAGGACACCAACCGCAGTCAATATGAGCTAATGCGTCTGCTCACCGCGGAGCGCGGAAACATCGCCGTGGTAGGCGATGAGGATCAATCGATCTACGGCTGGCGCGGCGCCAATATCCGCAACATTCTGGACTTCGAGCGCGATTTTCCCGGTGCCGTGACCATTCGCCTGGAGCAGAATTACCGCTCGACAAAGAACATTCTCGAAGCCGCCAGCGCGGTGGTCGCCAATAACACGGAGCGCATCGGGAAATGGCTCTGGACTGAGTCCGAAGCGGGTCAGAAAATTTCGTTGTACGAAGCGCCCGACTCGGAAAACGAAGCTCTCTGGATCGCCGACAAAGTAGAAGCGGCGCTCTCCGAAAATCCGAAGGACCGCGTGGCGATTCTCTATCGGACCAATTCTCAATCCCGCCAGATTGAAGAAGCGCTACGCCGCTATGGACGAAAGTACATCGTTGTGGGCGGATTTAGTTTCTATCAGCGCGCCGAAGTGAAGGACATTCTGGCCTATCTCAAGGTGCTGGTCAGTCCTCAGGATTCCATCAGTCTGCTGCGCATCATCAACACGCCAGCCCGCGGTATCGGCCGCACCACCATTGAGCAGGTGGAGCAGTATGCGCTGCAACGCAATTTAGCGTTATGGTCCGCGCTCGGCCAGATGCTTGAAGAACGCGTTTTCCCCGGGCGCGCCGAAGCGGCGTTATCGGCTTTTCATCGCATGATTAGCGAGCTCGGCTCGCAGGTCGAATCGCGCTCCATCGCCGATTCTCTGCGCGATTTAATGGAGCGCACCGGCTATCGCAAAATGCTGGAAGAGGAAAATACCGAAGAAGCGAAGACGCGCCTGGCCAACCTCGACGAACTGCTCAACGCGGCAGTCGATGCGGGCGAACGAGGCGAAAGTATTCGCGATTTTCTCGATCATGCCGCGTTGGTCGCCGACGCCGATTCGAACGACAGCCGCGCGGCCGTCTCGCTGCTCACGATGCATAACGCCAAAGGCCTGGAATTTCCAGTTGTGTTTATCGCCGGCCTCGAAGAAGGCCTTTTTCCGCACAGCCGTTCATTAAATCTTGAAAGCGCGATGGAAGAGGAGCGCCGATTGTGTTACGTCGGCATGACCCGCGCCGAGAAGAAACTGCACCTCACGTGGGCCCGTTATCGCCGGCGTTTTGGAGGAGGACAGCCGGAGCCGTCGATCCGCTCCCGCTTCCTGAAAGAGGTCCCGCCGGGGCTGATCGAAAGCGTCCGATCGATCCAAGGCATCGATCTTTATGCGGAGCGCCATGAGGTCCGCGAAACTGCTCGCCGAAACCTTTATACTGGGAAGACTTACAACTCGGTTGAGAACATTAAGCAGTTCTTTTCCGAGAAAGGGATGCCGGTTCCGCAAGGGATTGGAGCAGCGGCTCCCAAGCCTGCTCCGGTTGCGAGTGCGCCAGCGCCGGTTGTTAAGAAAGCAGCAAAGAAGGTTGGCCCAGGCTCGGTGATCGAGCACGCCAAGTACGGCCGTGGCACCGTGTTGCGCCTGGAAGGCTCAGGCGAGGACACGAAGGTAACCGTTAATTTTCCGGCCTACGGTTTGAAGAAACTGATCGCGAAATTTGCAGGAATCAAGATTGAATGAATACTAAGACAATTACCGATAAAGATGAACGCAAGAAGCTGAAGCGCACCGCGCGTAAGAAGGCCGCTCCGAAGGCGAAACGAGCCAACGACGTTGACCGCGGCTCGCAAAAACGCAAGGTGAAGAAAGTCGTCAAGGGCCAGCGCAAGCGTTAGCAGCCGCTTGATATAAAATCTGCCCTGATGTCGACCCTCTTCCGCACCAAGAGCATCGACGATCTGATCGCGTCTTCGCAGGAGCCGCAGAGGCAACTCCGGAAGACGCTCGGGCCGTGGAGTTTGGCGTTCCTGGGGGTCGGCGCGGTGATCGGCTCCGGTATTTTCACCGTCACCGGTACTGCGGCGCTGGGCAAAGTGGAGAAGGTCGAGTCGTTGCTGCACGCAACGGTGCTCGACCTGATCACCTCCGGAGGCCATGCCGCGTCCACTATGGGGCGGCCGGGCGCCGGTCCGGCCATCACGATTTCATTTTTACTGGTAGCCGTCGCCTGTCTGCTGGCAGGCCTCTGCTACGCCGAACTGGCCTCGATGATTCCCATCGCGGGCAGCGCGTACACGTACGCCTACGCGATTCTGGGCGAGATTATCGCCTGGATCATCGGCTGGGATCTGATCCTCGAATACGCCGTTTCAAACATGTCGGTCGCGGTCGGATTCTCGGCGTATTTGCAGGACCTCTCGGATAATCTGTTCGGATACCATCTGCCGCCCGCGATTGCCTATCCGATGTTTCCCGCGGCTGGCCAGCCGGGAGGAATTTTCAACATTCCCGCGCTGCTGATCACCATGGCCGTCACCTGGGTTCTGGTTCGCGGCGTGAAGGAAAGCGCGAACGCCAACACCACGATGGTGATCATCAAGATCGCGGCGATTCTGTTTTTCTGCATCGGCGCCGCGAAGGCGGTCGATACCCGCAATTTTCATCCCTACGCGCCGAACGGATTCTCCGGCATCCTGACCGGCGCCTCGATCGTGTTCTTCACCTACATCGGCTTCGATTCCATCTCCACCGCGGCCGAGGAGTGCAAGCGCCCGCAGCGCGATTTGCCGTTCGGCATCATCGCCACGCTGATCATTTGCACCATCCTTTATGGAGGTGTCGCCATTGTGCTGACCGGCATCGCCAACTGGAAAACGCTGGACCCGGATTCGCCCGTCGCGGCCGCTCTCAAAACTCTGGGCTACAACCGGCTGCGTGTGATTGTCACAGCGGGGGCGCTGATGGGGATGATCTCGTCCTTACTGGTGTATCAATACGGACAGGCGCGCATCTGGTTCGCGATGGCGCGCGACAAGCTGCTGCCGGGGTTATTTTCGAGAGTTCATCCGCTGTATCAGACGCCTCATATCTCGACCTGGATCGCCGGTTTCGTCGTCGGCTTGCCCGCGGGCTTGTGGGACATCGATACCTTCGCTGAGCTTTCGAACATCGGCACATTATTCGCGTTCGTCGTAGTCTCGGCCGGCGTGATCGTGCTGCGCAAGAAACAACCGGAACGTCCGCGCAGCTTCCGGGTCCCGTTCGTTCCCTTCGTGCCGATCCTCTCCATCATCTGCTGCGTGATCTTAATGATGGGTCTTCCGCTGCTGACCTGGATCCGGTTTTTCGTGTGGCTCGCCATCGGTCTGGTAGTGTATTTCAGCTACAGCCGGCATCGCGCGGCGAGGGCCTAAGCGCGATAGGCAACGCTGCGGTGGGCTACCTTGGAAATCAAGATAGAGTTCTCGCTTTTCAATGGTTTAAAGAGGACTCGCCACTCTCCGACGCGGAGCCGCAAGCCACCTAAAGGTGTGGATAGTTGCTTGATGTCCCCTTCACCGTTGACCATGTAGCGGTCAATCGCATGCAGGATCTCGATCGCGATCTGTCGATCCAGCGCCCGGAGTTGAGTCTTCGCCGCCGGGGTCCAGCCGACAAACCTTTTCATTCGATTCCGAACTCGCGCAGGATTTCCTCGTGTGGGGTTATTTTTCCTTGTGAGAACGCAACCTCGGCTTCCGCAAGGGCGGTTTCATCCTCCGGAGTTACAGCCTCATCATCGTAGGGCGCGGACTCGAGAGCGAGCCACAATGGATCAACAATCAATGCCTCCAGAACGCGCCTCGCGGTCCGAATATCCGACAGCGGGACGCGTGTAGCGAGTTCCACCAATTGCTGCTGTTCCGGCGTCAGTTCCACGATTGAATTGTAACTCACCTTTAGAATCCCGAATCGTAATCATATCCGTTCTCCGCCCAATAATCCCTCGGCTTCGTATCGCTAAACGTGATTTTTCCGATTCGCTTCAGGTTCTTGATTCCGTACTTCACCGGAATCAGCAGCCGCAGCGGCGCGCCGTGAGCGTTCGTCAGCGGCTCACTATTCATTTCGTACGCGAGCAGCGTCTGCGGATGCATCGCCGACGCGCGATCCAGGCCGACGTAGTAATCTCCATCCGGCGTCTCGAGGCCGACCCACGGTTTCTGCGTCGCCCCGCTGGGCGCATAGGCCGCAGCGAAATCGGAAAATTTCGCGCCGCCCCATTTCATGATGTAGTTCCATCCTTCAATACATTTGAACTGCGTGATCTGCTCCACTTTGGGCAGCGCCTTGATTTGATCGAGCAGGATCGCGCTCCCTCCCTCAATCTCCAGCTTCCAATCGGGCTCCGGATCATCCTGGATTCCTATGTCGCTATTCACGCGCGCTTCGGTGATCTCCGCGCGGCTGAATGTCTTGGCGAGGCGCGTTTCGCTGAACAGGGCATGGGAAAACACATCGTCCGCTTGTTCGGCCCGACGCAGCGGCCGTGGGATGCCGCCTTCGTGAAAGCTTTTGCGAATCCATTCCCATGTCCCTAAGCCCGCGGCGGCGGCGATTCCTCCGGTTAGAAAGCTGCGCCGCGTCCGGCGGGAAATTTCACGATAAGTCGCAATCATCTACCACCTCGAATCCGGTGACCATCGCACGAAAATTATTCCATCCGGCTTTTATGACCTGCGAAATATGAATCACGAAAAAAAACACGTAGCCCATGGTGAGCAGGAAATGTTCCACGCGAGCCGCGGCGTATCCTCCCAGCAACGCCGTCAACCAGCCGAATTGCACCGATTTCCAGATGGCAAGGCCGGTCACCAACGATCCAAACCCCATCAGGATGATGCTGGAATAAGCGATCTTCTGCGCGCCGTTGAATTTCTGGCGCGGCAGCGGGGTGCTGCTCAAATGCAGATCGTGAAGGACCACTTGGATCGCTTCGCGCAAGGTTTTGCGGTTCGGAACCAGATAGCGCCACTCGCCCGAAATCATCGTGTAGAGGACGTAGCAGACGCCGTTGATCGCGAACAGCCACATGAACAGGAAATGCCAGGCCATTCCTTCCGCGAGCCGCGCGTTGAAGCCGAACGCATCGTAAAAACGCTGCGGGAAGAAATGAAAAAGCGTCGTTTTGCCCCATCCGATGGTGTAAACGTCGTTTGCCCAATAGATCAGCATGCCGCTCCAGATCATGATGCCGAGCAGCGGAAAATTAATCCAGTGAAACCAGCGAATCGCCGCCGGATGTTTTGCTTCGATTTGCTTCAATCGTTTCCTTTATAACGGTTGCGGAACAATAAAGGCCGACGACGCGCCGACCCATTCCAGGTCGCGGTTATGGTCGACGCCCATCATTTTTCCGCGTCCCATACGGATGATCGTCGTCACGGACCGCAGCTCGTCGAGCCAGATATACATCATCCGAATCTCCGCTTTGGTCGGTCCATGCGGTGTTTCGATGAGCGATGCGAAATTGACGCGCTCCTGCAAAATATACTCGTCAGGGTTCTCCACGCGGGAGATATCTTCGCGCGTCGGGCCGACCACGACGCCCAATCCCGCAAACGAATACAACGGTTTCAAAACCCAGTTCTCCAAATCGTCCGGCACCCCTTCGCTCAAAAAATGAGTGCGCGGCACCGAGGGATGCTTCAAAAACGGCAGCGAAAATTTGCTGATCCGGAAATACCAGTTCGGATGTCCAGCCCACTCCACCTGTAAATCGTTACGATAATCGAACGGCAATTGGATTTTCTTCCTCTGCAATTCGTCGACGATCACGCGGTTGTAGATCCGCTCAATTGGCACGCCGTCGTGAAACAAGCGGTTGCCGCGCTTCTCGACTTTCGTAATGCAAACCGTCTTAATGCCGAGCAGCTTTTCCGTCAACAGGAAATCAGGAAGAGTCTTTTGCTGCTGCGGATCGATTTCGAGCAGCACCACATTTTCAGGATCGTGGCTACCCAGCACGGCGCGGCGAAATTCGGCTTCGAACGGCGGGTCCGGTGCGACGTCCAGATCGTACGCATTTAAATAAGTCCGTTGCAGGAACGGCTGATACGCGTAGAGCGAAGGAAATGCCTGGATCTCCACCAGCTTAGGTTCGAGGGTCTCCGTCAATCCGAAATCAACTTGAATGAACAACGGCCGCGCGTCTTCGTGGGGCACTCGGTACTCGGCTGGAATGGTCTGATCGCTGCGCTTCAAATACTCCGGCGCCATCAACTGCTGAATCAACTCCCGCCCATCGCTCTCCATTCGATCCATCAACGATTGCGGGAAAAAACAGGGCGTCTCGCAGTTGCGGAATTTGACGTGCGTTCCGCAACCATCGTCGAGCATTTTCAAGAAGCGCTGGTAACGCTCCGGCGTATAGCGTTCGTTGAACCGGCGCCGGAGTTCGGGAATCATTTAAATCAAAAACTCGCCGGAACGCATGATTTGCCGGTCGTCGGCCCAGATGTCGAATTTCGTTCCCACCACATCGATGTGCGTGGAACAATCCCACTTCGCGCCGGTATGCGCGCCGTAAGGATTCCCAAAGGCGATGTGAATTCCCGGAATTTTTTCATCCTGCAAAATGTTCCCGATCACGCCGTGCAGGCCGATGTTGGTGCCGATGGCGAACTCCCCTACGCGATCGCTATTTTCATCGGTGTGAGTATAGCGCCAGAACTCCTCCTGCAATTCGCGATTGGTGCACGCCGCGTCTTTGAGGCGATTTTTTTCGACGTGGATCGTCAAAGGCGTCTGGCGCAGGTCGCCGTACTTGGCGCAGAGATAATCGCCCACCACTCCGTCGATCACGAATGTTCCGTTGACTTCGCCAGGCGTGGTGAACACTTCTCCGCCGGGAAGATTGCCCCATTTATTCGGGCTGATAATGCCGCTGGTCTTGAGCCATTTGTAATCCGGATTGAGGTCGGCCACGATATCCGTGCCGGCGGCGGTGCGGGCGCGAACTTTGTGCGAAGCGGTGGCAATCTCCCACACCTTAACGCTCAGCGCGTCCACTTTTTCGAAGTCGGCGCGCATTCCTTCGAGCATGATGCGGCGCTCGATGTTGACCATGTGCGCGTGCCGGATCTTGCGGCGATTGACGACGTCGGTCATCTGCATGCGCGTGCGCAATTCATTCTTCTGAGCGACCACGGCGAAAATGCTCACCTGGCTGGTCTCCATGTCATCGAGCACCGCCTTCGGCATGTCGACCAGCGGACGCGGGGCTAGTTCTTCGAGCACAAAAGTGTTGTAGGGCGCGCCCAGCGTATCCAGCTCCGCGGCAAGGCTGGCGGCGATTTCGAGGCACGCATGATCTGTAATCAACGTGACCTTTTCTTCCGGTTGGATGCGGAGGCAGACGTTCACCGCATTGCGGGCGCCTTGTGAAAATTCGGGATCGAAGGGAACTTTAATCAACGCGCCGCTCCCGCGAATACCGACGTTTCCGTCTCTTCAATGATGTAATCCACCACTTTCGTCAAATCTCCTGTTTCTTTGAAGACGCGGAGTTGACGGTCCGCGCCGTTTCCATTTTGCACGATCTTGCGAATGCCGTTGATCGCTTCGCGCGATCCCAGCTCATCGACCACGTCGTCGACAAAGGCCAGATATTCTTCCACCAGATCGCGCATCGGAACTTCCACGCGGCGTCCGAAATCGATCAGCTTGCCATCGAGGCCGTAGCGCGCGGCGCGCCACTTATTTTCCATAATCAGCGCCCGCCGGTAAAGACGGAAGCCCTGATTCGCCTCATGCAGCTTATATAATTTTGCCACGGTGGCCTGGATCAATGCTGCCAGCGAAATCGTTTCATCGAGGCACATGGGGATATCGCAGCAGCGGAATTCAAGCGTAGTGAAGACCGGATGCGGGCGAATGTCCCACCAGATCTTCTTCGCGTTGTCGATGCAATTGGTCTTGACGAGCAGGTCGACGAAGTTTTGATATTCGCCCCAGCTCGGAAAATAATCGGGGATATTGGTGCGCGGAAACTTGTCAAACACTTTACATCGATAAGACTTCAGGCCCATATCCATACCGGTCCAAAACGGCGAATTGGCCGAGAGCGCCAGCAGATGGGGAACGAAATAACGGGCGGCATTCATCAAATGAATCGCCGTCTCCCGATCCTCGACGCCGATATGCACGTGCAACCCGAAAATCAGATTGCCGCGTGCGACCGTCTTCATGTCTTCGACGATGGTGTAATACCGCTCGTCCGGATAAATTTCCTGCTTGCGCCAATCGGCAAAAGGATGGGTGCCGGAAGCGGCGAGCCGCAGACCGTTCTCGCGCGCCAGCGTGATGATGGCGCCGCGAAGCTGGCGAACTTCCTCGCGCGCGTCCTGAATGTTATTGCAGATCCCGGTGCCCACCTCGACCACGCTCTGATGCATCTCCGCCTTCACCGCTTCCTTGAGCTGCATCTTGCCCTTGGCGATGATTTCGGCATCGATGTGGGAGCGCAGATCGCGCGTCACCGGATCGATGGTCTGATACTCTTCCTCGATGCCGATGGTGAAGCTGGGGCGGCTCATGAGAGGAACGCCGCCCAGCGCATTTCCACCGGTTTAGGCTCCTTGAGAGCTTCTTCCACGGCATATTCGGCGACCGCATCCACGATCCAATCGAAATTCTTTTTGCCGACCGATTGCAATTCGGCATCGGGCGCCGGATTCAGAAAATCGATAGCGTAAGGGACTCCGTCTTCCACCGCGAACTCCACCGTATTGAGATCGTAGCCCAGCGCCCGGCATAATTTCAAACAATCGTCTTCCACTCTCCGGTACATGGTGGGATTGATCGGAGGACCGTCATGCACGTAGCGATGCGCATGCGGACGCCGCGGATCGTGCTGCATAATGTGGACCTTCTGCTGGCCAACCACGTAGCAGCGATAATACTCGGTGAAGTCGACGGCCTTCTGGAGCGTCATGCAGAGATCGCCGGTTTCGTCATAGGCGGAAAAAAGCTCGGCCGGCGTATCGACTTTATAGACGCTCTTCCAACCGCCGCCGCTGAACGGTTTCAGGAACGCCGGGAACCCGACGTAATCGAAAATTTCTTCCCAATTCAGCGGATAGATCAGGTTGCGCATCGATTGCGCGGTGGTCCCTGGCGGATGCGCTTTGTGCGGCAGCAGCACCGTGGGAGGCACCGCGACGCCGATTTTCGAGGCCAGCGCGTAGTTGAAAAACTTATCGTCCGCGCCCCACCAGAACGGATTATTGATCACCGTTGTTCCACTCAGCGCGGCGTTTTTCAAATAGGCGCGATAGAAAGCGATATCGTGGCTGATGCGATCTATAATGACGCGATAGCCCGAAGGTTCCGCCATCTTAATTCCGCCGATATGGATATGCTCGGCCTTGACGCCCTCGACGCGCATCCCATTGATGCGGTCGACCAGAGCCGGCGGAAACGTGTTCTCCATCCCATAGATGACACCGATTTTTCGCATACTGTTCGCATGGTATCAGCAAAACCCGTGCGCCAGGAAATTTCTGCGAGCTAGAGAAATTTCACGACCATCTTCTCCCACCAAGGCCAATCATGCCCCGCGCCATCGCCCCAGATGTCGAGCGTGTGCGGGATTCCTTTCGCCGCCATGATGCCCGACAGCCGCTCATTTTCAGAACGGCAAATATCGGTCTCGCCGGTCGCAAGGATCATCCGCTGCCGATAGATGGCCGGATCGTTCAAGCCCGGCAGAAAATCCGGAGGGCAGTTGTAGTAGCAGTTGTCGTCGTAGTAGCCGTCCAGAAACTGATGGATATCGAACGCCCCGCCCATGCTGATGCATTGCGTTACCAATTGCGGATGCTTCAGCGCGAAGTTGACCGAATGGTAGCCGCCGAAGCTGCATCCGGTGACGGCGAGTTCCGGCAATGCGTTGCGCGAACGGACAAACGGCACCAGTTCATTCGCAAGATACTGGTCATATTGCACGTGCCGCGCCGCACGTAAGGCGGGATGGACGGACTTGTTATACCAGCTCTCCGCATCCACCGAATCGACGCAAAAGGCCTGGATCTGCCCGTGCTCGTATTGATCCCCGATCACGCCGATCATGTTACGATTTTCATAATCAAAAAAACGGCCCATCGAGGTGGGAAACACGATCACAGGCAGGCCGCCGTGTCCGAACACCAGCATTTCCATGTCGCGCCCCAGGCTGGGACTGTACCACTTATGATATTCGCGATTCATCAGGACCGATCATAGCGAATCCAGCGCTTGGCTTTCGCTTCGAAGCGCGGCAGGGTGCCGCTGACGACGCTCGACACAGGAATTCGAAGCGAGAGGGCGTTGGTCAGCGCAGCTTCCAGCCGATGGGTCGCGCCCGATTCCGCTTCCACTTGAATATGCAACTCGGTGAGCGCGCGTTCGGTGCGCACCTCCACTCGATACTCGGTGACGCCTTCGGAGCGAAGAACTTCTTCCACCGCGCTGGGATAAATATTGACGCCGCGCACCACCACCATATCGTCCGTACGTCCCAGAATGCCGCCTTCGAGCGCGACGTCGCTCGACTCGCAGATACATTGGCCGCGAACGGCGTGAACCACATCGCCGGTGCGGTAGCGGATCAGCGGAGAGCCGATGCGGCCTAAATTCGTGAGGATCAATTCTCCGTCGATCACCTCGGCAACGAAGGAGGATTCGATCACATGCAGAACGCCGGGGCGCATCGGGCAGCCGTAGCTTACCGGACCAGTCTCCGTCATGCCGTGGTGATCCACCACGCGTGCGCCGGGCCACAGTTTTTCAATATGTCCGCGAGTCGCAGCGATGCTGCCGCCCGGTTCGCCGGCGACCACGATGCGGCGAATGTTGGAGTGACCCATATCAATTTTTTCTTCGGTAGCCGCTTCCGCCAGGCGAATCGCATAAGTGGGCGTGCAGCAGAGCACGGTGGCGCGTGTTTCTAAAATGGTGCGCAGACGAACCGCGGTGCGCATTCCTCCGCCGGGGATCGCCAGCGCTCCCATACGTGTGGCCGCTTCGAACGCGGTCCAGAATCCAAGGAAGGGTCCGAAGGAGAACGCGAAGAAAATGTGATCGTTCGATGTGATACTTGCCGCTTGGTATACGCGATCCCAGTTGTCGAGCATCCAGCTCCAACTTTCCGGCGTATCCAGCCAGTGGAGCGGATGTCCGGACGTGCCGCTGGTCTGACAGAAGCGCGTATAGCGGTCGAGCGGGAATGTCAGATTCGTACCGTAGGGCGGGTTCGCGGCCTGATCGGCGATCAATTCCTGTTTAAGAGTGAAGAGATTATCAAGCGAGTCGAGCGACTCGAGTTTGCGCGCGTAGAATAGATTGCCCGGCAGGATTTTGTCGAGCAGACCGCGGATCGGGGCGCTCACACTGGAACGGAGGCCGTTTCTTCCTGAAGCAGCGGCGCACCGTGCTTCAACGGCTCCGGTAGCTTGGCATGCTTCGCCATGCCGTCGTACATCGGCTGGAAATCGTGCAGCAGATTGCCGATCAGGCAGTCCGTCACGTCGCCTTTCATGTTGGGAAATTCCTTCAAATAGCCGCGGAAGCTGAAGTTATGGTCGTAAAACGCGTAGACCAACGCCCGCATCGATTCGATGCTCTTGCACAGATCGGTTCCATACTGCACAAAGCGCGAGGCCGAAAAATCGTTGTCCGTCAGACACACGTCGGCGAAGTTCGCGCCCATCTCGCCGCTATAAAGAGCGAGGAACACACCGGAGGAAAACACCGGATCGAGAAACGCGAAAGCGTCGCCGGTGAGGATCAGGCCTTTAGCTCCGCAGTGCCGGGAGCGATACGAATACTCCCCTGTCACGCGATAAGGTCCGGTCTGTTCGCCCACCGCGAGATGATCCTTAATCCAGGTATTGCGCTCGACTTGGGCGTCGAAAATCTCTTTCAGATCTTTCGAGTCCTTATAGAGATAATCTTTCTCCGCAACCACGCCGACGCTCACGATATCGCCGGCCAGAGGAATGTACCAGAACCAGCCTTTTTCCGGCACATAAGCGACCGTAGTTGCGCCCTCGTCGTATCCCGAATCGCGCTTGGCGCCCTTGTAATAGGTCCAGACGGCGATCTTGTTCAAGTACGGATCGCGAATTTTCCAGCCGCTGCGGCTGACGAAAAAAGCGTCGCGGCCCGTCGCGTCGATGGTGATCGGCGCGCGGAATTCAACGCCCGCCGCGGTTTTAACGCCCACCACCGCGCCGTCTTCCCAGATGCCTTCGCGAACGGTCGTCTCTTCGTGAACCACCGCGCCTTTTTCGCGCGCGTTGTCCAGCAGCAGTTGGTCGAACTCGCTACGCAACACCTGCCAGGTTTGTGCGGCTTCATGCTGCAAGTGGGTGTGAAAGTAAAACGGGACCGACGCGCGGCCATCGGGGTTAACAAACTGCACGCTATATTTTTTCGTGAAGGCCGACTTCTTCATCTTGTCGAGAACGCCGATGCGCTCCATCGTGAAATAGCCATACGGCAGCAGCGATTCGCCGATGTGGTAGCGCGGAAACTTCTCTTTTTCGAGCAAAACAACTTTGCGTCCTTTGAGTGCCAGCGTCGCCGCGGCTGTAGAACCGGCGGGACCGCCGCCAATCACGATTGCGTCGTAATTATTCATGAAGACCTTTTGAAGCAGGCGGAAGAATTTCCAAAACCTGCGCTAATTTTCGACCCGTACTGTTGCCCAGAATGTTACGGCGGCCATAGAGCCGCACCGGGCCAGGAATCCCCAAAGCCTGGCAGATGGCGCCGTCAGCCTCAACTTCGAAAAATCCGTCCGGCTGGCTGAAATGCTTGATTCCTTGCGATTCCAGAATCGTGCCCATAGGCAGCTTGCGCTCCAGCACCAGTTCGCGAGCCTGCGCCGGGAACTCGTCCAGGAAAATCTTGATCGCGCCAAAAACCACCGGTGACTCGCTGCCTTCCGGAATCAATACGATCTCGCGCGAAAAGACCTCGTCTCTGAGCTCGTATTTCAGCACGCGCAGATTCATCTTTCGATCATAAGCGGCTTCGAGCGTTGGCGTCATGTCGCGATCGTGAACCAGCAGCCGGCGATAAGGCTCCGGCATTTCCCGCCCGTTGATGCGCCTGGCTGAAGGCAGCGCTAAGCCTGCCTGCTCGTAAAATTCGTTGAGCGGATAGAGAAGGTCGAGAGCGGAAGTAGTTTCAATAAGTTCAGGCATAGCGGGCCGTCCGGTGCTGTGGCAGAAAGAAGTCATATAGCAGCCGGTCGACCTGGAGCAGCCCGTCGCGATTCAGAAGCAGCCGGCCATGGTCCGTCGCGAGAAAACCACGGTCTTTCAAATTCTGGAGCGGTTCCTCGAATCGCCGCTCGACGTCGACGCCGAATTTACCCTGGAAATACGCGCTCTCGATGTGCCCACGCTTCAGTTGCAGCACGAACTCGCGAATCATCCGCTCTTCCGGATTCGGCGTCAACGCGCGATAAATCGGCAATTCACCGCGATTGATCGCCGCCAGATACGGGTCCCAATCGTGCAGATTTTGAAAATGAGTGCCGCCGACGTGCGAGAAAGACGCCACACCCGCGCCGATCAAGTCCGCCCCGGCCCACAGCAGATCGCGATACAAAAAATTCGCTTTCGACGAATCCTTCACCGCAGTGTAAGCGCTCGCCACTGAATATCCGGCTTGTTCCAGCGCCGCGAACGCATCGCTCACCCAGCGCCGCTTGGTCTTCCAATCGGCTACCGGAGCCGTCGTCTGCCCCATGATCTTCATCTCTTTAAAGATCCCGGTGTTGTACGGCACTTCCATCTGATAAATCGTCACCGAATCAGGCTGCAGCTCGATCGTCTTTCCGATGCAATCCTGCCAATTGGCTTCCGTCTCGCCGATCATGCCCGCGATCAGGTCGATGTTGATTTGCGGAAACCCGATCGACCGCGCAAACTCGTACGACCGCGCCACTTCTTTCGAGCGATGCGCCCGTCCATTGATCTCTAAAATATGGTCGTCGAAATTTTCGATGCCCAGGCTCAGCCGCGTGACGCCCTGATCCTTAATCGTGCGAAGCTTGCCCTCGGTCAACGTGCCCGGCTCGCATTCGAATGCGACCTCCTCCACTTCATCCCAAGGAAGCAGCCGCTTCATCGTGTCGACCGTCGCCGTCAATTGCTTCGACGATATATAGGACGGAGTCCCTCCGCCAAAATAAATAAATTTCGGCTTGCGCGCGCCGATGAACGCCTTCTTTGAGTAAATCTCCAGCTCTTTCATCGCCGCATCGAGATATCCCTCAATCTCGGATGCGTTCTTATCCGTATAAACCTTGAAATAGCAAAAAGTACAGCGCTTCCGGCAAAACGGAATGTGCAGGTATACGCCAAGCGGCGTATTCGGCTCCGGCGCACGATCCAGTGCCGCGTACGCGTCCCCTACGTTATGCTCACTCCAGAACGAATAGGGCGGATAATTCGAGACGAAGTAGTTCCCGACGTGTGTTTCCTCATCAAGAACCAGATTCGAGGCCATGTGTAGTAGACGCTTTCAATATACCGAAGGTCACAGCTTTAATAGCGCCCGCAGACGCTTTGTTTGCACCCGGCTCACCGGAATCTCGGTCTGTTTCTTGTCATCCATCCGCAATTGGAAACTCGATTTGAACCACGGGATGACCTCTTTAATACGATGGATGTTCACCAGATACGACCGGTGTACCCGCCAGAACGTATCGGCATCCAGGTTCGATTGCAGCTCTTCAATCGTTCTGTAATTCGATTGCCCCTCCAGATGCGACGCGACCACCGTAATCAGCCCATCCTCAATCGTCGCGTACACCACGTCCTGCGCATCGACGATGAAATTCCGCTGATTGTTCTTCACCAGCAGCTTGGTCCTCTGCAACGAAGGCTTCGGCGCGGGAAGTTCCGCCGGCGCCGCTTTCTGCCGCTCGGCCACCCCTTTTCGAGCCCGATCAATCGCCTGCGCCAGCCGTTCTTTCTCAACAGGCTTCAGCAGATAATCCAGCGCCTCCCACTTGAACGCCTCCACCGCATACTGATCGTAAGCCGTCGCCATCACGAAATAAGGCAGCGGAATATTCTTCTCCCGCAGCTTCCGCAGGACCCCCATGCCGTCGAGCCCCGGCATCTGCACGTCCAGAAAAACCAGGTCCGGCTCCAGGTCCACGATCAACTGGACCGCCTCCAGTCCATTCGACGCCGTCGCGATCACCTCGACATCCGGAAACTCCTTCAACTGGTACGCCAGTTCATCCGACGCGAGCTTCTCATCGTCAACGACGATCGCGGAAATAGCAACGGATAGCGCCGCGGCAGTCGCGCGATTGGGCATAAAATGTTAGTATATCTTAAGCATTCCCACGTCTAGTACGCGTCATAGGAGTTCTACGGTTTGTCCTCGCAAGAAAATATCAAGATTGCGCCCGCGGATGGCAAGCTCGGCGTCTTAATTCCCGGCATCGGCGCTGTATCCACCACCTTTATCGCCGGCGTCGAAGCCATCAAGCGCGGCATGGCCGTGCCGGTCGGATCGCTCACTCAGCTCGCCACTATCCGCCTCGGCAAGCGCACCGATAATCGCACCCCGATGATCAAGGATTTCGTTCCCCTGGCCGGTTTGAACGACCTCGTTTTCGGCGGCTGGGATATTTATGAGGATACGGCTTACGAAGCCGCCGCCAATGCCCGCGTGCTCGAAGCCCCTCAGCTTGAAAAGCTGAAGGAACCCCTCTCGGCGATCAAGCCGATGAAAGCCGTCTTCGATCAGGAATACGTCAAGCGCATCAACGGCCCAAATGTGAAAGAGACCGGCTCGAAGATGGATAAGGCCGAGATGCTGATGGATGACATCCGGAATTTCCAGGAAACCAACGGCGTTTCCCGCTCCGTCATGATCTGGTGCGGATCGACAGAAGTCTTCCATCGCCCCGCCGCCGTTCATCAGACCCTCAAAGACTTCGAATGCGGCCTGATGAAGAACGATCCCGAAATCGCGCCCAGTCAAATCTACGCCTACGCCGCGCTCAAGTCCGGAATCCCCTTCGCCAACGGCGCCCCGAACCTGACCACCGATATGCCCGCCCTGCTGGAGCTGGCCCGCGATCGCAATCTCCCCGTCTGCGGCAAGGATTTCAAAACCGGCCAGACCTTCATGAAGACCCTCATCGCGCCGGGCCTCAAAGCCCGCATGCTTGGCCTCAGCGGCTGGTTTTCCACGAACATTCTTGGCAACCGCGACGGCGAAGTCCTCGAAGATCCCGGCTCCTTCAAGAGTAAGGAAGAGACCAAGCTCAGCGTCCTCGACCAGATCCTCCAGCCCAAGCTTCACCCCGAGCTGTACAAGGATTTCTACCACGCCGTCCGCATCAATTACTATCCTCCGCGCGGCGACGCCAAGGAAGGCTGGGACAACATCGATATCTTCGGATGGCTCGGCTATCCCATGCAGATCAAAATCGATTTTCTCTGCCGCGATTCCATCCTCGCCGCCCCGCTCGTCCTCGACCTGGTCCTCTTCATGGACCTCGCGCAGCGCTCCGGCATGCGCGGCATTCAGGAATGGCTCTCGTTCTATTTCAAAGCACCGATGCACGCCCCCGGCCTCTATCCCGAGCATGATATTTTCATCCAGCTCATGAAGTTGAAAAACACTCTCCGCTGGATGCGCGGTGAGGATTTGATCACGCACCTGGGCCAGGAGTATTACGACTGATCCCCGATCTTGAAACGACTCGCGCATGAATTGCCTTGTCATTGGTGGAACCAGGTTCATCGGCCGTCTTCTCGTGGCGGAGCTTCTGAAAGCCGATCATGCGGTGACGGTGCTGCATCGCCGTCCGCGCCACGATCTGGGCCGCCGCGTTAAAAATATCCAAGCCGATCGCAACGACGGCCAGGCCATGAAGCTCGCCTTGGCCGGCAAGAAATTCGACATCGTCTTCGATAACGTTTACGATTGGGAGCGCGGCACCACCGCCGGCCACATAGAATCCAGTGTCCGCGCCCTCGGCGGCTCCGGCCTCCATCGCTATATATTTATGTCGAGCGTAGCCGCCTATGGCGACGGCCTCAATCATCACGAAGGCGACGCCCTCGCTCCCGACGACGCGCCCGAGCTCTACACCCGCAATAAAGCCATGAGCGAGCGCGCCCTCTTCCGCCTCCATCAACGTATCGGCCTGCCGGTCGTCACCCTCCGTCCGCCCTTCGTCTACGGCCCCGGCAACAATCTCTATCGCGAAGCCTTCTTCTGGGACCGCCTGCGAGCCAACCGCCAGATCATTCTCCCCGGCGACGGCCGCCGTCTGGCGCAATTCATCTACGTGAAGGATCTGGTAAAGGCTTGCCTCAAAGTGATGGATGAACCAGCCGCCATCGGCCATGCCTTCAACATCGCCAACGCTAGGCCCCTGTCCCAAGCCGAAGTCGTCGAAGCCTTCGCGAAGGTCTGCAAAAAGCCCGTGAAATTCGTCCGCATCCCGCGCGAATATATCCTGAGAGCCGGCGGCCATCCCATGGGCCCCAAGCTCTACTTCGGCAACTACGTCGACGTCCCCCCGATCACGCAAGTCACAGCGAAAGCCCAGCGAGTCCTGAAATTCAAGCCCACCGACTTCGCCACAGGCCTGAAAGAAACCTACAAGTGGTATCTCCGCCACAATGTATTTCCCAAGCCCGACTACACCTTCGAAGACCAGCTACTAACAACCGCCCCAGTGCTGGTCCCCGCCAAAGTTTAATCTTCAACGCGCAGTTCCATACGGAATGTACACCTGCTTGACATCCGTAGGCTGCATCCGTTCGTCGTCGATCTGAATTTCGATCTCCACCAGATCCCCCGCCGTCAGCCCTTTCATCGGAACCTGCACATTTACCTGGTACAGCCCCGCCAGCCCCGGCGCCAGCCCCGCAAACTGAATCGTACCCATGACGTCGGATTCCGACGGTGCGCCCGGACCGTAGTCGTTGAAGATCACGGCCATCGACCCATTCGTCCAGAAATCCACCGTACTCAACGGCAAGCTCGGCCCCACCGCCCCATCCGCAATCGCCGGCGTCACCGCGCCTAATCCTGTCATGTAAATCGAAATGTACTCCCCAGGTTGCGCCGGATTCGCGGCGTCAACCAACTCCCCCGTCGCCGCATGCAGCGCCGCCGCCAATCCAATCCCATTCTGACTTTGCGAAAACACCCCAGGCTGCGATGAATACGTGGCCGCCGCACCCATGTTCGACGCCACTCCATTGTTCGTCACCTGAATATCCCCCGCCTCATACATCTTGATCCCATACGGCGCCACAATCGACACCTGGCTCGGACTCACCGCAAACACCGGACACGGAATCCCGCCAAACGTCGCCGAAACCCCGCCCAAGCTCAGCGGCACAGCCTCCCCACCCGCCACCACCATCGTCGTCGAAGCCAGTCTGCTCCCATACAGCGTAATCAACTCCCCCGGCGCGACCCCCGCAATCGCTGGTTGATAGCTAGCCGCATTAACCACCGTAGCCGCCGCCGGCGCGGCCCGCATCCCCACCACCAGCCCGAAAATCCCCTGCGTCCCGATCGCCACAAACCCGTTCCCTCCCGCTCCGAATGCGTAGCGATACCCTAAAGCGTCAGGCCCAGCCGTCCCATCGGGGTTCACTACGATCTGGTCGTCCGTAGAGAAGTCCCAGGTAGTCGCAGTAACATCGCCGAGCGGGAGATTTGTCACCTGTTGCACCAGCGCGTCTCCATTCGCGTCACCCGTCATACGATAAGTCCCGAAGTAAAAATCCGGCGAAACCAACGGTCGCTTTTGAAGCATCCCAGCAACATCGAATCCCGCCGTAAAGTACATGCCTTGGCTGATACTGTTCGTCCCCGTCCCCGCGGCCAGCGCCTTCACTCCGAAGAAAATGTCCAACCCGCCCGGAGTCCATCCGAGAATAAAATTCCCATCCGCCGACCCGAAAACCGTCTTCGTCCCCGAGAATAAAGGATTCCCCGGCACCGTCAGCGTAGCGCTCCCGTCCCCGTTGAAGCTGTAACTCGCCCCACTCACCGATTGCGTCACATTCGTCGAATCCGACGCATACAAGGGTGACGTCGTCTCCTGCCCATTCAGCGCAATCGTCCCCAACCCGCCCTTCCCATCCGGATTCAGATTGAAAAATGCGTTCTTGACCTCGCCGCCTGGAAAATCCAGCACCGCCGTCTGATAACCCGATGTGAAGCTCTGGCTATTAAGGGACCCCATGGGAATCGCAATAAAAATGTTGAGATCGGAACCCGGCGCCACCGGATTCGGCGCGCTACCCACAATCACCCCCTGCGAGACTGCGCCCTCTATCGTCTCACCAGTCAGCGGATCAGCAATACTGATCATGCCATCCCCACTTGACCAGGTACCCGACGCGCTAAACGGCACAGTCTGGATCGTAGTCAGAGTGCTGGTCGTCTTTGTGCCCGTCACCGTGTACGACCCAGATCCGCCATTGAACACCATCGTGCCGGAGACCGCGTAAGTAGGCAGGGTCGCCTGATAAATAGCCATATCAAACTCGCGGAACACGTAAGTCCCACTCTGCCCCCGCGCCACAACGCTTACCGCCAGTAAAAGGAAAAATTTATGAAGCATGATATACCTGGACCCTTCACCAGATACAACCCATGCAACCCCGCCAATATTCCCGCAACAACGCTACTATCCCGAACCTCACCCAACCGCCCCCGCAGCACCCTTCACGTGAAGCTTATCCTTCATTCGAAAACTGGTGAGCTTCATCTTCACCAGATCCGCTACCGGAGCCAGTAAAATCCCCTCTTCCGTCCGAACAGGCTCCGAAAACCCAAGCGAGACGAAACCCCGACCTTTCTAAAATTCTGGCCATCGCAGTCGGGACTGCAAAATCATGAAGATCGTCGTTGCACGTAGGGCTCGCAGAAATATTCGCATCGAATTAGAAGACATGGGAATCAAAGAGTCCACGATTTTTCCCGATCTAGGAGGCTTGTGCACCGATAACCGTCGAATTTCCGATATGCGCTTACGTGTTGACCGGCGGATCCAAAGTGTTCACGACTTTCTGCCCTCTTTTGTGGGGCAGGTTGGCAACCTGCGGACCGATTGTTAATCGGTCCATCCGGGCGCAGCCCGGACATTTTTTGAGAATCTCTCCCCAAGAACGCCACTATCGAACGGTGACCTCTTTTCACCTCCGCCGCCTCCCGCATTATGACTGCATCAACCACCCCACCTTCCTGACCTGGCGTCTAGCCGGCACCCTCCCGCAAAGCCGCATTTTCAGCCCCGCGACAACCTCCGGAGAAGCTTTCCTCGCGATGGACCGCCTGCTCGACAACGCCCGTACCGGCCCGATGTACCTTCGCCAACCCGATATCGGCAACATGGTTGTGGATGCAATTCGATATCGGGATAGCGCCGCCTACCAACTGCACAAGTACGTCGTTATGGCCAACCATGTCCACCTCCTGGTCACGCCACATGAGCCGCTCTCAAAACTGACACAGTCACTTAAGCGGTTCACCGCGCGGGAAGGCAATCGTATGCTGGGGCTCACCGGACAGCCGTTCTGGCAGGATGAAAGCTACGATCGCCTGGTTCGCAATGAAGGTGAGTTCCAACGAATCGCCTTCTACATTGAGATGAACCCCGTGCGTGCCGGTTTGGCCGCAACACCAGAAGCGTTCCCGTGGTCGAGCGCGTGGCCGATGAACAATCGGCCGCAGATTGCCAATCTGCCCCACAACGCTGCTTAAGTGGGCTGAGGCCGACCACCTAAATCGACACGCTTCGTAGCGCGCGCCCCCAGGCGTGCCGCGGTGCCACTCATGGCTCCGCCTCCGGTAAGTGCTTAAATAAACTGATTCCGGCTGTGATGCTCATAATCGCCGGCTCCAGCATCTTCATCAAAGCCCTGGCGCCACAGGAGGTAACATAGGTGAAGATGACAGGCAACGTCAGCGTCGTAGTCGAACAGGACGAACACGGCTACTACGCTTGGTGCCCCCAGCTCAAAGGTTGCCAATCGCAAGGCAACACCGCCGAGGAAGCCTTCGTCAACATCCGCGAAGCTATCGATCTCTTCCTGGAAACCCTAACCACCCCCGTCAAACTTCACTCTTCGTAGCGCGCGCCCCCAGGCGTGCCGCGGTGCCACTCGTGGCTCCGCCTCCGGTAAGTGCTTAAATAAACTGATGCCGAGCCTCCTCCGCCGTCTCAACCTCTTCGACGCCGTCATGCTTGTCATGGGAGGCATCGTCGGCTCCGGCATCTTTATCAATCCTTACGTCGTCGCCCAACAAGTTCACACCCCTTTCCTGATCCTCGCCGCATGGGCCGCCGGAGGAGCCGTCGCGCTTGCCGGAGCCTTCGTTTATGCCGAACTCGCCGCGCGACGTCCTCAAGTCGGCGGCCAATACGCGTACTTGCGCGAAGCCTTTCATCCCTCTGTGGCCTTTGTCTATGGATGGGTGCTGCTGCTCGTCACCCAGACCGGAGGCATGGCCGCCGTCTCCGTTACCTTCTCGCGCTACTTCCTCGAAATCACGCACACTCCCATTCCCGAAGGAGCCGTCGCCGCGGCCGCACTCGCCTTGCTCACCGTTGTGAACTGTTTCGGAGTCCGTGCCGGATCCACCCTGCAAAGCGCGCTCATGATTTTAAAAATCGTAGCCATCGCCGCGCTCGTCCTCGCCGGTTTTCTGCTGATTCACCCCATTAAACAACCCTCCACACTCCTCGATCATCCCTTCTCACTCACCTCATTTGGCGCCGCCATGACCCCGGTCCTCTTCGCCTACGGAGGCTGGCAAACTTCCAGCTTCGTCGCCGGCGAAATGAAACATCCCGCGCGTGATCTGCCGCGCGCACTGCTCATCGGCGTCATCGCCGTCATCATCTTATATATGTCCGTGACCTTCGTCTGCCTGCGCGTACTGGGCGCCGATGGACTCGCGGCAACCAAGACTCCCGCCTCGGCCGTGATGCGCGCGGCACTGGGTGAGCGCGGCGCAACTTTCATCGCCCTGGGAATCGCGATCTCGACGCTCGGATTCTTAAGCCAAGGCATGCTCACTGCGCCGCGCGTCTACTTCGCCATGGCCAAGGACGGATTGTTTTTTCGCAGCGTTGCCCGCCTCGATCCTCGTACCAATGCGCCCGTGGTCGCCATCGCGATGCAGGGAGTCGTCGCCGTCATCATCGCCTTGTCCGGCCGCTATGAACAGATTCTCAACTACGTCATCTCCGTCGATTTCATTTCCTTCGGCATGACTGGCATTGCCTTGCTCATCCTGCGCCACCGCGAGCCTGATTCACAAGGCTTCCGCGCCCCCGGCCATCCGTTTGTAACGATCTTTTTCGTTGCTGCCAGCTTCGCGGTCGTGATCAGTACCATCGCGAAATATCCAGCCAACAGCGCTATCGGGCTGGCAATCCTCCTCACCGGCGTGCCAGTCTATTTCTTGTGGAGCGCACAGCGTAGCGTTGTGCGCTAGTTTTGAAGTGCACAGCGTAGCGTTGTGCGCTAGTTTTATGGAGAAAAAAATGAGCACGCAGTACATGCCGTGGGCCAAGCTCCGCTCCCAGGCCCCCTATAACCTGGCCACCAGTGGCGTCGCGCATTGGAAGCTGCGCGACCTGCCCATAAAAATCGAAGACCTCGAAATCAGCGGTCCGAGCTACTACGGATTTGAGCCCTTGCAAAACGCTCTCGCAAAACATACCGGAGTCGCAGCGAATCGAATCGTCGCGGCAACCGGAACGTCGATGGCCAATTATCTGGCCATGGCCGCGGTGCTGAAACCAGCTGATGAAGTGTTGATCGAGCATCCGACCTACGAATTAATCGTCGACGTCGCCCTGCAAATCGGTGCGAAAATAAGGCGATTTAAGCGCTCTTCCAGCACGTTTTTAGTCGACTTATCCGCGATTAAGGACGCTCTAACGCCGCAAACCAAGCTGATTGTCGTCTCCAATCTCCATAATCCGACCAGCGCCTTGACCGATGAATCAACTTTGCGGGAACTCGGAACCCTCGGAGTGCCGGTCCTGGTCGACGAAGTGTATCTCGACGCGGCATTTGAACACGCCCCACGTTCGGCCGCTCATCTTGGCGACCAGTTCATCGTAACATCAAGTTTGACAAAGGTTTACGGATTAAGCGGCCTCCGCTGCGGATGGATCCTGGCGGAGCCGGAACTAGCCGAAAAGATGTGGCGTATCAATGACGTTTTTGGCAATATTCCCGCGCATATGGCCGAACTGGCAAGCGTCGTCGCGCTCGGCGAATTACCTCGTATCTTGCAGAAAGTAAAAGCCAGATTGGACGCCAATCGAGCCGCGCTGTGGAAGTTTCTAAATACTCGCGAAGACCTCGAAGTCTTCCGGCCGCCGTTCGGAACGGTAGTGTTTCCAAGATTGAAAAAGGAAAACGTTGAGAAGATGTGCAATCTATTGAGAACAAAGTATGAAACAACGGTGGTGCCGGGCAAATTCTTCGACATGCCGGACCATTTTCGAATCGGAATCGGCGGCGATTTGGAACCGCTAGAAGAAGGCCTCCGAAGGCTGGGCCTAGCGTTGGACGAATTATGATTCCTTTCTTATTCTTATGTGCGGATTTGGTATTGCGAAACGGAAAAATCGTGACGCTCGATCCCGCGAATCCACAAGTGGAATCCATCGCGATCACGGCTGGAAAAATTGTCGCCGTTGGTTCCAACACGCAGATTGCAAAGGAGATTCAGCCTTCAACGAAGGTCATCGACTTAGGCGGCCGGTTAACGATTCCCGGATTCATCGAAGGCCACGGCCATTTCATGGGCGTCGGCGAATCGAAAATGATGTTGAATCTGAGAGATGCGAAGAGCTGGGACCAAATTGTCGCGATGGTAGCGGCGGCGGCGAAAGAAGCGAAGCCCGGCGAATGGATTGTCGGTCGAGGATGGCATCAGGAAAAGTGGGATGCGCGCCCCCAGCCGAATGTGAATGGATTCCCCGTAAATGCCTCATTAAATGCGGTTTCGCCGAACAATCCGGTCTACCTCGAACACGCCAGCGGACATGCGGCGTTTGTAAACGATGCGGCTTTGAAGACAGCCGGAATTACGCGGGACACTCCGAATCCGCCGGGCGGCGATATCACGAAAGATGCGGCGGGAAATCCAATCGGGTTGCTCAATGAACGCGCGCAAACGCTGGTCACAGTGGAGCGAGACGGGCAGGCGGAAAAGGCTATCGATCTGGCGGCGGCGGAGTGTATCTCCAAAGGAATCACGACGTTTGAAGACGCGGGTTCGCCGTTGGATGTGATCGACCGTTTGAAGCGGCGCGCCGATGCGGGCACTTTGCCTTTGCGGTTGTGGGTGATGCTGCGGGCGCCGAATGAATTAATTACGCCGAAGATTCGTGTAATTGGGTATGGAGACAACCACTTAACGGTTCGGGCGATTAAGAAATACATGGACGGCGCGCTGGGATCGCGAGGGGCTTGGATGCTGGAGCCTTATTCGGATCTGCCCTCGACCAGCGGGCTGGTGATCGATTCGCCGGAAGAGATTGCAGCGACGGCAAAGCTAGCATTAGCCGAAGGATATCAATTATGCGTGCATGCGATTGGGGATCGGGCGAATCGGGAAGTATTGAACGTTTATGAAAAAGCGCTGGCGGGGAGGCGCGATCTGCGGTGGAGGATCGAACACGCGCAGCACCTGGATCCGGCCGATATTCCACGGTTCGCGCAACTGGGAGTTTTCGCGGCGATGCAGGGGATTCATTGCACCTCCGATGCGCCGATGGTGCTACCGAGGCTGGGTCCGAAGAGGGCGGAGGAGGGCGCTTATGTGTGGCAGAGCCTCATGAAATCCGGGGCGCATGTCGGAAATGGGACGGATGCACCGGTGGAGGATGTGAGTCCGATTGCCTGCTACTACGCCAGTGTCACGCGCCTCGCGAAGGATGGGAAGGTGTTTTATCCGGCGCAGAAAATGTCGCGAATGGAAGCTTTAAGGTCGTATACGGTGGAGAATGCTTATGGGGCGTTCGAGGAGAATTTGAAGGGCACGCTCGCGATTGGGAAGCTAGGGGATGTGGTGGTGTTGTCGCAAGATATTTTGACGGTTTCGGAGGATCGGATTTTAAAGACGGAAGTGGAATATACGATTGTCGGGGGGAAGGTTGTCTATCAGAAGCAATCTTATCGTTGAGGCTGGGGGGTTTTTACGGGGGAAGATTCGAAGGACTCCGGTGGAGTATTCGGCGGGGCTCTCGGATTTGATGGGTGTGCCGGTTTGGTTGAAGCTGGAGTCGCTGCAATTGACCGGGTCCTTCAAGATTCGCGGGGCAATGTTTGCGATTTCCAAGTTGCAGGAGGATGTGATTACGTGCTCGGCGGGGAATCATGGGAAGGCGGTCGCGTATGTAAAAAAAGGGGCGACGATTTGCGTGCCGCGGTCGGTGGATCGATCGAAGCTCGACGCAATGGTGCGGATGGGCGCTGATGTGCGGGTTTCGGAGTTTGACGGGTATGACGACACGCAGGATTGGGCACTCGAAATTGCGGCGCGCGAGAAGAAATATTTTCTTTCGGCATTCGACGACGATGCGGTGATGGCGGCCAATGGCGGGACTGTTGCGATGGAGGTTTTAGAGGACGCGCCGGAGGCTCGCACGTTTATTTTGCCGGTGGGGGGCGGAGGATTGTCGGCGGGGTTTGCGGTCTGGGCGAAGGATCGGTTAGCCGATGCGGCGATTGTCGGGTGCCAGCATATTTTGTCGCCGGCGTTGAAGATGTCGCTCGATGCGGGGCATGCGATTACACGGCTGCCAGCGGTGGAGACGATGGCGGGAGGGGTTGAGGGAGGCATTGGGGCTCGTACATTTCCAGTGCTTGAGCCGCTGGTGGATTCTGTGGCGCTGGTGAGCGAAGCGGAGATTTTGGAAGGCGTGCGATGGATGATTGCGCATCATCAATATTTGATCGAGCCTACGGCGGCGGTGACGATCGCGGCTTGTATTACGGGGAAGATTGACGCGACGCGGCCGGTGGTGGTGGTGGTCTCCGGAAGGAATGTGAGTATGGAGACGGTGAGGGAAATCCTGAAGAAGTAGCCAGTAGCCAGAATTCAAATTATGATGCGGATTTTTAATCTTTCTGAAATTCGGGCGCGGATTCACGATGGTGACGTGATTGATGCCATGCGTGAGGCGTTGATGGCGCAGACTCGGGGGGAATGCTCGACGCCGATGCCGATGCATCTGGATACAGCCAATGGCGGCGAGGTGCATATGAAATCGAGCTACCGGCGCGGCGGGAAATATTTTGCGCTGAAGATGGCTTCAACATTTCAGGGCAAAGGGAATGGAATGATGCTGCTTTGCTCGGCGGAGATAAAGAGCGTGAAAACAGTTCCGATTGGTGTCGACCCGCGATCTCCTCAAGTTCCTGTCCAGTATCCAACGCATCTCGTGTTGCGGTGGGAAGCTCAGAAGTATGAACTGGATCTGAGACTCAACAATGTCCAGTTGAATCAGCCCCTGGACGAACAGACCCGCCGTCTCTTCATACGACCGGAATACCCCACCCAGGCACTCGACCTGGCGGTATATAACTTCAGCACGATGCGATAAGGTGTTCAGCGGGAAATGAACTACCAGTCAAGGCAGTAAATACCCCTCGCTGACGCTT
>JBEKPC010000013.1:0-54411 GCA_049521155.1 Bryobacteraceae bacterium | reverse complement strand
AAGCGGGTAAGCTCAGGCGGCAGTGTGGGGCCGGGCAGAGTGATGCGTGGTCCGGAATCGGCGGAAAGGATCTGAGCGCGCGGAGGCACCGGCTGAATGGAGCGGCTGGTGGCGGGCGTGTAGTTCTGCATCGGCGCGAACGGCAGCGTCGGGCCCTCGGGCTCCGGCTCCGGCGCGAGAGCTACTGGCTGCGATACAACGGGACTCTCCGGCTGTGGAGCGGTCAGCAAAGCTGTTTCACGCTGCGGCGGCTCGAGCAGCGCAACGGGTGCCGGGGTTTCGACGGGTGTCGCGGCGTGCTCCGTAGAGGCCGCTTTGACTGAGGGGCTTTTTTCGGGCTCGGCGGGGGGAGCAGAGGACCGTACAGCGGGTGCGGCCGGGCGATCCGTTTCGGGCTCCGATATACCGACCGCTTCGGCCAGTTCAAGAAGCCCGGCGCCTTCGGCGGGTGCGGCTAGAGCAGCGGCGCGGGCAGCCTGCACCGCACGGATTTCTTCGGCCAGCGCAAGTAGCGGGTCCGGCACTTCATGCAATTTGATGGAGGCGACCGGAGCCGGCTCGGGAGTCTGTTCGACAATCGGAGCTTGCGCGAAGACAGGTGTAATCGTAGTCGGCTCCGGCTCGACGGCGATAGGCGGAGGTAAAACTTCGGCCGGCTTGAGATCGATGACAGGAGCAAGCTCGACAGGCTGTTCGACAATCGGCTCTTGCGCGACGACAGGCGTAATGGGAGGCAGTTCCGGGTCGACGGCGGCAGGCGGGGGTAAAACCTCGGCCGGCTTGAGATCGATGACAGGAGCAAGCTCGGCAGGCTGATCGATAATCGGCGCTTGCGCGACGACGGGCGTAATCGCAGGCGGTTCCGGCTCGACGGCGGCAGGCGGGGGTAAGACTTCGGCCGGCTTGAGATCGGCGACCGGAGCGAGCTCGGCGGGCTGTTCGATAATCGGCGCTTTCGCGACAACTGGCGGTTCCGGCTCTACAGCGGCAGGCGGGGGTAAAACCGCCTCGGGCTTAAGGTCGACGACCGGAGCAAGCTCAGCAACCTCTTCGGCGAGGGGTGCTTGCGCGACGACGGGCGTAATCGCAGGCGGTTCCGGCTCGACGGCCACGGGAACGGTTTCCACTGGAAGGGCCGTTTGGGCAACCAGCTCGATAAGGGGCGCAGGCTCGGGGGCTGCGACCGGAGTTTCAGCTACCGGCTCAGACTGCACCATCAACGATTCGACAGCCGGGGGCGCGGCAATCGCTTCGACTACCGGCGCTGCCGCTGTTTCAACGGCCTGTCCCACCGGCGTGGGCTCGGCGTCCGGTGTCGGCTCAACGACAGGCACGGGAGCAGGTACCGGCGAGGCCTGCACTAAGGCCGATTCGATTTCTGCCACGGCAACGGATTCCACCGGCGCCACGGCTTCGACGGCGTGTTTGACCGGCTCAAGCGCTGCTTCGGCGATTTCCGGTACTACGACGGGCTCTGGCTGGGGAGCAGGAGCTTCCTCGACCGACAAAGTTGGGGCGACCGATTCGGCTAGCTCAGGTGCTACTTCCGCGACTTCTGGTACTACGACAGGCTCCGGCTGCGGAGTAGGAGCTGCTGCGACCGGCTCCGGAACAGGTGGCCGCGCGGCGGCTAATGTTGGGGTAACCGATGCGTTTTGTGCGGGTTCCACGGCGGATGGATCCGTAACGGACGCAGCGGCCTTGGGATCGCAGGCTTGGCATTCCCGCACCGACGGGGGAATCTCGCGGCCGCATTCGGGGCAGATCCAGTGGAACATGAATCAAATGTACACGGTAATGGTTTTTATGCCCTTCAGGGACACACCCTATGGGACACACCTAGGAACCTTAAGCCGGATCAGGATTCAATCTCAGGGGAAATTTAAGGCGGGCGGAGCAGGCAGCCTTACCCGTCAGTTTTTCAGAATTGCCTGGGCCGCATTGTGGCCAGGGGCGCCCATTACGCCCCCGCCGGGGTGAGCGCCGGAACCACATAAATACAAATTTTTGACCGGCGTGCGGTACTTAGCCCAACCCGCGACCGGCCTTAGGACGAACATCTGATCGAGGCTCATTTCGCCATGAAAAATGTTTCCGCCGGTGATGCCGAAGCGGCGTTCGAGATCGAGCGGGGTCAACGTCTGGCGCTCGACTACAATAGATCGGATATTGGGGCAATACTCTTCGATCACGTCGAGGATTCGCTCGGCGTAAGGCTCGCGCTGCTCATCCCAGTTGGTGCCGCGCAAAGTGTAGGGCGCGTATTGCAGAAAAATTCCCATGATGTGGCGGTCGGCCGGCGCAAGCGAAGGGTCGTACATGGTCGGAATGGTCATCTCGATGAGCGGATTTTGCGAAGGTTTTCCGTACTTCGCGTCGTCCCAGGCACGCTCAATATATTCGACTGACGGGCAAATGTGCATGGTGGCGCGATGCTGCGGGCCGGGTGTATCGGGGTAAGCGGTGAACTCCGGCAGCCCGCTCAGCGCGAGGTTCATCTTGAGCGACGTACCTTCGGAGCGGAAATTGCGGATGCTTTCGAGAAAGGCGGGCGGCAGATCGGCGGCATCGGTCAATTTGAGAAACGTCCGCCGCGGGTCGAGATTGCTGGCGACGATCTTTGCCTCAATCTCTTCTCCTGATTGAAGCGCGACTCCGCGCGCGCGTCCTTCGCGAACCAGAATTTTTTCAACCGGCGCGCTGGTGCGAATCGTGACGCCCTTGGCGCGGGCCGAATCGGCGATGGCGTTCGAGACCGCGCCCATTCCGCCTCTGACAAATCCCCACAATCCACGGTGTCCGTTTACGCCGCCCATGCAGTGATGCAGCAGAATATAGGCCGTTCCAGGCGATTTAGGGCCGCCGTTGGCTCCGATCACTCCATCGGTGGCGAGCGTGACTTTGAGCTGCTCCGATTCAAACCATTGATCGAGAAAATCGGCGGCGCTCTGGGTGAAAATCTTGACGAGCCCGATAATTTCATCGCGCGACAAGCCCCGCAATTTGCCGCCGAGCTTCAGAAATTCAATGAAATCGCCAGGCCCGCGCGGAGGAAAATCGGGAGGCGTGGTCAGCAGCAGCGATTCGGCGACAATCGCAAGCCGCTCGAGATGCGCTTCATACTTCGGATAAGCCTCGGCGTCGCGCGCTGAAAATTTTGCGATTTCAGCCAATGTTTTGGCGCGATCCTGCCACATGAACAGATGGCGTCCATCGGGAAACGGGGAAAAGAACGCCGGATCTTTCGCGTCCACCCGGTAGCCGAATTTTTCCAGCTCCAGCTCGCGCACGACTTTCTCCTGCATCAGGCTCGATAAATAGGAGGCGGTGGAGACTTTGTAGCCGGGCCAGATTTCCTCGGTAACGGCGCAGCCGCCGACCAGTTCCCGCGATTCGAGAACCAGGACGCGCCGTCCGGCTTGGGCAAGGTAAGCGGCGGTGACCAGGCCGTTGTGGCCTGCGCCGATAATGATCACGTCAAAGGATTCGGGCACTGCCTTTCATCATAACCGGACGGGGGATGCGGGCAGGTCCGAAATTTTCCACACCGCAAGCTGCCGCTGCACGCTCGAGAGATCATCCGGGATGAAAGCCACAGGATCGGGAAATTTGAACGGACTTCCATGTAAATTGAGCAGCCTGTAATCGCCCGAAAGAATGTCGGCATTGAATCCGATGCATCCGTCCGTGGTCGCAATCAGGTACTTTGCGCCGGACCGGCGGCAATTTTCAATCAGCCGCCAATTGTCATGGAACGACAAATGAAACATCACTTCGCGGCACAACAGCGTATCCGCGTCAGGCAGCGGATCTGTAGTCGCGTCGAGAAAACAAAAACTGCGCGTGGGCGTCGCGAACACCTGGTTCTCTTCGATCAACGACCGCACAATGTCCCCGCCGATATAATCGCAAGGTAGTGGGACGTCCTTCATCCAACCAAAATCCCCGCATCCGATATCGAGCAGTTTCGATGTCCCCAGCTCCTGCAACAGGCCGGGCAGCTTTTGTTGAACCGTCACCGTATTTGCCGGATCGGAGCCGGATCCCGAGCGGGAGCCTGTGACGGGGTCGCTTTTCCAAATACCCTTTTCGTAAATCTTGTCGAAGCGGCCGGCCAAGGAAGGCTCCAGCAAATGTTCGACCTTAACGCCGCGGGCCTGGCGGAACCGCACGTACCACTGGCTCAGCCCTAAACGGGTGATGCTGTGTCTGGCGAATTCTTTGATCGTGAGACGCATTTGTCGCTTTCACCTTACCATAGCGGTTTCAGTCCAGCACCCGCACAAACTCCGCCAGGATCCGGAACCGTTCTTCTTCCGGATCGAGCGTCCAGGCCTCGAACTCGGGGTTCAACGGCTGCAAAGTGATCTTTTCGTGCGACCATGTCCCGTCCTCGCGCTCCGCCTTTTCGCTCGCGTAGCGCTTCACCGTGTAGCGATCGTTCGCGCCCCCGCCCAGTCGCTCCACCAGCACCAGGCGCCCTTGCCGCGATCCCGTCACGCCATGCCGGAAGACACATAAGCTGCCGTCCGGGATTCTCGGCTCCATGGACCGTCCCACGACGCGCGCCGCGAACATTTCCTCTGTCAGCCGCAAATCCGGAGGTGCTTCCTCCCAGCCTTCTTCTGAGACTTCCTGATTTTCCAGAAATTTCCCCGCCGCCACCGCCAGCGAATAGCGCGGGAGATGCGTTACAAACGGCCGCACTGTCGCTTGCACGTGTTCGCGGTATAGCCGCGCCAGCGCCCGCTCAAAATCGTCGATCAGAATCTCGTGCCGGCCCGTCACCCGCAGCGTGTTCGAAAGCGTGTCTTCCAGATACCGCAGCAACTGCGCCGCGCCCATTTCCCCCGCCTTCGATGCCAGGTCGTACTCGATTGCGGCCAGAACCTCCGCCTCTTCCGGAGCCAGATCCTCCCAGTCCCGGCGTAGGCGAACCCACAATCGATCCGTCGACGGATCTTCGAGCAGCACGCCGGCGTTACTCCGGCCCGCACCCGGCACTTCTAGAGTGAGAATCATGTAGCGCGCGTTCTGAGTTGTCAGGACCGACATTTCACTAAAACCGCTTATCGGCATAAGCGCGGCTTTGTGAAATTATAGACGTTTAAGGCGTATACGGATAGTACCCTTTGCGAGCCCGTACCGTCACATTCGCAAGATTAACTTTTACTTCGATGTTGCGATATTGCCGCACCGATTCGGCCGGCACGTCGGGTATGTAGCGCAGAATATACTGCGTCGTGACCTCGCCCGCGATGTTGGCAACCGACCGGAAGATCGACGATGCAATCGCCGACGCATAACCTCCGCTGCCCACCGTGTAAGCATAATTGCCATCGTCCGAAGGCTGCGAAAGATAGCCCGAAACGTCGGTGTAAGGATTCACCAACGGATATTCCACCCGCCCGCCGGTTTCTTTGGCCAACCGTACCAGCGCCGGATCGCCCGAAGCCTCGAAGCCGTAGGATGACGTGCTGATGCCATATACTGTCACCAGGTTGCGCTGCGCCAACTCGATAATCTGGTCGAGCGTCTTGGCGCTCGAATTGTCGTTCCCGTCGCCGATCACCACCACCACCCGGCGTGGATCCACCGGCTCGCCCTGCACCAGGGAGCGCTTGGTGCAAGCCAGATAAATCGCGTCATAGAGCGACGAACCGCCGCCCGGCTTCAGCTTGCGGATGCGGTCCATGATCTTTTCGCCATCGATGGTGGTGTTGACCATCAGCTCAGCGTCGCTGCCATAGCCGATCAGGTAGCCTGCGTATCTCTTATCGCCCGGAAGCAGCGTGTTGGCCAGCTCCATCGCCGCGTCCTGAAAATTCTTCCAGTGCGTGCGGCTGTTGTTGCTCAGATCCACCAGAATTCCCACCACCACCGGCTGCGCGCGTTCCCGGCTGAAGTACTGAATGTTCTGGACTTTTCCCTCATCCAGAATCTGGAAATCGCCTTGCACCAGATCCGAAACAAACTTGCCCTTATTGTCCGTCACCGTCACCGGCACAATGACTTCCGTCGTCTTGGCTCTAAAATCGGGAGCCTGCTGCGGCAGCGTAGCTTCCGGCTGGCTGGCAGCTTGCTTCGGCTGCTGCGATTCGAGACAAAACGCCGTGATGAGAAGACCGAGCAAGACCCGCATGTTTGGAACCTATTCGCAATTATAGCCCCTCCCACGATCAGGCGTGGACCTATCAGCGAACAAGTTGCCAGAGATCGCTGAAAAACTCGCTGGCAGGCGAAACCGCCTGCCCCACCCGGACTGCAAGGTGTTGATTTGCGTTGGTGGCGCAGGCGGTTCCGCCTGCGATTCGACGGCTGGCGGTGTTTGTGGGGCGGCGCCATGCGCTGCCAACAATAGATCTCTGCCGAGCCGTGACCGCAGGGAGAGGAGTCTTTGTGGATGTTTTCGAGAGCGGCGACGCCTCCGGCCGCAAACTCACCGCGACCCCCACTACGCGTGCCGCACCGCTTCCATAGGATTGATCGTGATCCACGGCTTGGCCGATAAATACGCGACCAGAAGTGCCACCGCCAGCATCGCCGCGCTGACCGGCGCGAGGACGGTCCATTCCACTGCGCCGATTTCATAAAATTGGGATCGCAGCACCATCGTCGCGCCCACTCCGAGTAGCACCCCGATGACAATTCCAGTTCCGGCGACCATCAGCGTCTGCCGCAGCACCATCTTCATCAGTTGCCCCGGCCGCGCTCCCAGCGCCACGCGAATGCCCAGTTCTTTCCTGCGCTCGCTCACGGAATAAGAAATCGCTCCAAAAAGTCCGATCACCGCCAGCAGCAATCCCAGTGCGCTCAAACCCGCGACACAGCCGGCCGTGATGCGCTGCGTCACCAGGGAGAAATTCATCCAGCCGTCGAAAGTCACTGGCTCCAGCACCGGTAAATCGAGCGCCCGCAGCGTCTGTGTCAGCGGCGCGACCCATAAATGTGGATCGCCCGCGGTCCGCACAATGATGTTAAATCCGCCTATATAATGCTGGCTGAGCGCGTAATACATAAACGGCTGCGGAGCCTCATCCACATCGTCATACTTGCCGTCCTTCACAATCCCCACTACGATAGCCTTCCGCGTCGGCTCCTCTACGGTAATCGCCTGGCCCACCGCGTCCCGGCCCGGCCAGAACGTATCCGCCATCTTGCGATTAATCACCACCGCTTCCGGACCACCCTCGCGGTCTCTTGAATCGAACACCCTGCCGGCTAGCACCCCGATGCCCATGGTCCCGAAATAATCGCTGTCTACCACCGAGTGGCCGACGCCGGTCTGCTTCCCTCCGTCCGGGAATTGCACCCGCTCCACGCTGCTGCCGAGCAATGGCAGGTCAGACGACAGCGCCACCGATTCCACGCCCGGCAAAGCGGAAACCTGCCGCCGCAAAACGCCATAAAATTCCTTCCCGCGCGCTTCAGAATAGGTTTCCCCGGCCAGATAGATTTGTGCCGCGACCAGATTGCGCGCCGCGAATCCGGGGTCGCTATGGCGCAGGTTGTACAGGCTCCGCTGACACAGCCCCATGCCGATCAGAACCAGCGTGCAGATCGCGACCTGCAAGATCACCAGGATATTGCGGCGGACATTTTTGCGCGTGCCGCCAACCGCGAGCTCTCCACTCAACACCTGCGCCAGAGCCGGCGACGATGCATAGAGCGCCGGCGCGAGCCCAGTCGCCAGAATCGCGATCCCCATCAGCGCGATCGTAAAAATGGCCACCGTCGCATCGAGCCGCAGATGAAGCCCAAATGAAAAAGATCCCACCTCGGGCAGCATCATATTGAAGCTCGAAAAACGGGCAATCGCCACCGCCGCTATGACGTATCCCAGTGCCGCGCTGGCCGCGCAGAGGATCGCACTCTCCTTCAGAAACTCGCCGATTAGCCGTCGCCGCGACGCGCCTAGCGCGAGTTTGATCGCCGCCTCCTGCCTCCGCCCGACTGCTACCGCCAGCAGGAGATTCGCGACATTGGCGCAGGCGATCAACAGCACCAGCAGCACCACCGCCATCAGGATGCCCGTGACCAGCTCCGCCGTCGGGATACTCTCCGGCGGCAACAGTGTGGCGCGAGTCACCACCGCCGTACGATCTTTATCGTCGGCCGGATACGCGGTCGCCAGTTGTCCTGCCAGCGCCGAAATTTCCGCTTGAGCCTGCGGTTTGCCGATTCCGGGTTTCAGCCGCGCAGTCAGCACCAGCCGCCGCGAATCTCTCTGTCCTCTCGACGCCGCCGAATAATTCGATTCCGACAGAGGGACCAGGAGGTCGCCATTGACTCCGTAAATCGCTCCCGCAAACTCCTTCGGCAGGACGCCGATAATCGTGTTCGACGCCAACACCTTGCCGATGATGTTCGGGTCGGAACCTAAACGGGTCCAGCAGGAATAGGTCATCACCGCGACCGGCGTCTTATTGCGCTCATCCTCCGGCGACAACAGGCGTCCCATAAACGGCGGGATTCCCATCACCGTAAGATAGTTTCCCGAAACGGGCCGCGAAACCACCTTGACTTCCCGCTTCTCGAAATTCTTATCCTCATTTACCGAGATCGAATTAGGAGCGGCCGCGATATCCGAAAAAACGTGATTGTTCTCGCGAAAATATTGATAGTCGGGATAAGAGATCTGCCCGATCGCCTCGCTCGCGGAGCGCGAGTAAATCATGACCAGCCGATCCGGATCCGGCGCCGGCGGAGGCAGCAGCACGAACGTGTTCGAGACGCTCAAGCTGACAATTCCCAGCGCCATCGCGACCGAAAGCGAAAAGACGGCAATCACACTCAGCTTCCAGTGCTTGCGCAGATTTCGAAACGATCGAATGACACGCATCGTATATTAAGAGCACAGACGCGCCCCGTCCCGTTACCGTTTCACACTCACCTACCGCTTCACCCGGCCTGAGCCGCCGCCTTTGATGAGATCTTCCACTTCGCTGCGCGTTAAGCGGCAATAATCGCCTGGAATGGAGTGTTTCAAGCAGGATGCGGCTACTGCGAATTCGAGAGCTTCCTGATGAGAGCTTAGGGTTTGGAGTCCGAAGATTAGGCCTCCGCCGAAGGAATCGCCGGAGCCTACCCGGTCTACTATGTTGGTGATTTCATAGTGCCGGCTCACATGGAATTTTTGGCGATCGTGCAGGCAGGCGGACCAGTTATTGTGCGACGCGCTTTTCGATTCGCGCAGCGTGATCGCGATCATCTTCAAGGCAGGGAACTTAGCCAGTACCGTTTCCGCCAGCTTCTCATAGGCGCTGCGATCGAGGTGTCCGCTCTCGACATCGGCTTCGGCTCGAATCCCCAGCGCCAGTTGCACGTCTTCTTCATTGGCGATGCCAACGTCAACATATTGAAAGAGATCCGGCATCACCTCGTGGGCTTTTTTGCCCCATTTCCAGAGGTTCTTCCGGTAATTAAGGTCGCAGCTTACGGTGAGCCCTTGTTTGCGGGCTGCCGTTACGCTTTCGATCGCCAGTTCGGCCGACGATTCGCTGATCGCGGGCGTTATCCCTGTGATATGGAACCAGTTGGCGCCTTCAAAAGCCTCGGTCCAATCGATCGAGCCGGGCTTGGCCAGCGCAATGGCCGACCGGTCGCGATCGTAGGTTACGGCTGAGGGTCTTTGATTTGCGCCAGCTTCAACATAATAAACGCCCATGCGACCTTCGCCGCGCACGATGTGCGAGGTGTCGACGCCCAGGCCGCGCAGTTCGCGGATGGCCGCTTCGGCCGCTGGATGTTTCTCGGGAAGCACGGTCACATAGCAGGCGGGAATCCCGAATCCGGCTACCGCGACCGCGACATTCGCTTCGCCGCCGCCGAAAGTGGCAACTAGTTCAGGGGATTGGAAAAAACGCTCCAGGCGCGGGGGCGCTAGGCGCAGCATGATCTCTCCGAAAGAGACGACGAGTTTTGACACTCCCCTACTATAACGCTGGTGATTTTTGCTCGGCGAGCATTTTTTCGAGCTCCTGCGCCTGGCGCTCGGCGGCGCCTAGGGATGCAATGTTCAGCAGGCTGATCTGGAACTCGATCTCATCGCTTAGTACGATCATGACTCTTTTATATCGGAAGAATGGATGGAAATCGATAGGTTAAATCGCCATAACTGACCAAAAACGACGCTGTAGCGAGCCTTAATTGACCTTAATTGACCTTAATTTCGCGGAGCCCCCTTAGAGGGCTCAAGGAACCTGGTTGGGAAGGAAACAGGGGAAAGTTTAGAGGGTAGGGGCGGGGAATAATCTGGAAGAGTTTTTGCGAGGAGCAACCGCAGTTCCTTGAGCACTCATCTTGTTCATCACGCAGCACAACAGAGCAATCCCCATGCCAACTCGCAACTTATTGATTTTTCGATTTAGAGGTTCCGCTTTGGAACCGGCTCGGCAAGACTTACCGGCCCGAATCCACCATCATTTGTCATTTTGGACCACCGGCAGAGCGCTGGGCGCTTTTGAGACACGGCCCTTCTTGGCTTCATCGATCTCAATGTTATAGACATCGAGGGCGCGTCCGGTGGCTACGTCGAGCTGCAAACGGGCCTGGATATATTGCGCTTCCGCCACGACTTCCGTGCCTCCAGCGTTTGCCAGATCGCGTTGCGCCTGAATGACCAGAAATGGTGTCGAAGCGCCGACAGCATACTTCTTTTGCTCGGCATCGAGCGTCTGCTCCTGGAGGATCCGGCTCTTCACGGCTGCCGAATATTGGGCGCGCGCCTGTTGCAGCGTGATGAGTGCATTTTGTACATCCACATGGATCTGGTTGATTAATTTTTGCACGCTCAATTCACTCTGCCGAAGGGTCACGGCGGAGGTTGCGTAGTTGGCTTGCGCGTTGCGATTGCGCAGAGGAATGCTCAACTGCAAACCTACCGCATAGTTGGGGAAATTGCGCGAGAAAACCTGACCGAGCACGTTGCCGTAGCCTCCGACGAAGAAGGGATTCTGATTGGTGGCGTAAGGCGCGTTCGTGCCGGGAACCGGCAGGGTGTTGGGATCGCCTGACAATCCGCTGTTGCGCACATCGGCGAAGGCGCTCAGGGTAGGGAGCATCAGGTTGCGTTGGCCGGTCAGCAGAATTTTCTGATTTTCGAGCTGGATGCGGCTTTGCTGCAACTCGGGCCGATTCTCGACCGCTGCGCCCACCAGTTCCTGCAAGGTCTCGATTTTCTCGACCACGGGGATCTGGATGCGGTCGAGGGTCACGATGCGCGCGGCGGCGACGGCGGGATTGGCGAGGCCGTTCCGGCTGAGCGCGTTCTTCAGGATGGTCTCCTGTTGGAGGACGGTGGTTTGGGAGGTGACCAGCGCTTGTTCGTCGGCGGCGACTTCAGCTTCAGCACGAACAATTTCAATGCGGGCCATGGAGCCGGCCTCGACCTGTTTCTGATTGTCGCTATATAAATGTTGGGAGAGCGCGACCGCTTTACGCTTTACCTCGACATCCTCATTGGCGCTGACCAGCAGCCAGTAGGCCTGGACGACGGTCTCGACCGTGACGATCACCTGCTGTTTGAATACGATATCGGCGGCGCGCAAATTGTTTTTCGCCACGCGGATGGGCCGGTTGTTAGTGGCGATCCCGAAGCCTTGCAGCAGAGGCTGCGAAATGGAAAGATCCAGGTACGCGGTGGTCACCGGGTTGAAAAGATTCAGGTAGGAATTCTGGGAGGAGAAAGAGTTGTTGTAGCTGAGCGTGGCCGACCCGCCGGTGGCGAAATTCTGCTGAATGTTGAAGTCGGCGATGGTGCTGGTAGTGACCAGGGAGGTGGTTCCGGTGGTCACAGTATTCTGCTGCGGGGAGCTGATATGGCCCCATTCGAGGGTGCTGTTGATGGTGGGGTCAAAACCGTTGGGATTGACGGCAGAGCCGGAACCGGTGGCGAGGCTGGTGTAAATGGAATTTTGACTAAGGATCGACAGGAAGCTCTGGGCGGAGGTGGCGCTCAAGCCGGTGGCGCCGGCTGAAGTAGACGTGGAAATGCCTTGGGTGGAATTGCCGGACTGGGCGCGCAGCAGGTCCGCCTCCGCCAGAGGGAACAAATAGCGCTCGACTTCGATATCGACGTTGTTTTCAAGCGCCAGCGCGATGGCATCGGCGAGCGAGAGATAGAGCTTTCCGCCGCGCAGGAGAGCTTCAATGCGCCCGGTGTTCGAAACATTGGCCGGCGGCACGGCCTTAGGCTCATAGGAATGGGTGACGGGTGAATACCAGTGCGATGAACCGGGCTGCGCAGTCTGCGAATTGGTGGTCTCCGGCACATCGACTTTCGGCGGCTGCTGCGCGAATCCCTGAACCGCGGTCAAACAGACGCAAAAAGACGCAAGAATGGATTGGACGTTTTTCATGGGTTCCCTGTACGATTTTTAAAGATTACCATTGCAAGGAGGTTACGCTATCTTGCCTGGTGAACCACGGGAAAACCGGTAAACGGCGAAAATCAGAGGACGAGCGCCATTTGGCAGTCAGTATAGAGGAGGCGCGCCGGGAGGGCGGGTTTTCCAGCGGCGGTGAATCCAGAGCCACTGGTCGGGATACTGGCGGATTACGGATTCCAGTTGGGCATGAATGCGCTGGGTATCCTCGACGACTTCGCCGGTGATGGGGATTTCTGGATAGAAGCGCAGGATGTAGCGCTGTTCTTCCTGGGACCAGAGGGCGAAGCCGGGGATGACGGCGGCTCCGCTATGATGGGCGAGTTTTGCGAAGGCGGTTCCGGCGCAGGTTTTTACTCCGAAGAAATCGATGAAGACGCCTTGATCGAGGGTGGTGTTTTGATCGATCAGGATGCCGACGGCTTCGCCGGATTTGAGAGCTTTTAAAATGCCTC
Organism: Bryobacteraceae bacterium; assembly: GCA_049521155.1. Taxonomy (GTDB): domain Bacteria; phylum Acidobacteriota; class Terriglobia; order Bryobacterales; family Bryobacteraceae; genus Palsa-187. The sequence continues at coordinate 41,570 of JBEKPC010000013.1, read as the reverse complement.
GGGCGGCGTCCTTTTTTTCGATGATGTGATTGCCGCTGAGGGCGCGGTAACGCTCGACGAAAGCGTCGATGCGGGGATTATCGAGAGGACGGACGACAATGTTCATGGGCGCGGTCATCCAGGCATGAGAGAACGCGCTGAGTTCCCAGTTGCCGAGATGGGCGGTCGCGACGAGGACTCCGCGGCCACGGGCGAGAGCGGTAGTGAAATTTTCGAGGCCGTCATAACGAATGAGCGAAGAAATGTTTTGAGGCGTTAATCGCGGCAGGCGGGCGAAGGCGGCGAGCAGGCGGGCAATAGAGAGAAAGACGCCATCGGCGATCTGATCGGGATTCGAAAATCCGGCCATTTTCAGATTCCTGACCGCGATGCGGCGAAGGCGAGGAACGAGGCGGTCGAGGAGTTTTACGAAAAAGATCGAAAGGGAAGGGAAGACGGCTACGAGTGCGATGATTGCGCGGGCGAGGAGGTACTCAAGCAATCCAACCGCCTCCGAGGACCAGTTCGCCGGAGTAAAATACCGCGCCTTGGCCGGGGGTGACGGCGCGCTGTGGTTCATCGAAACTCACTTCGACGCGCGAAGGATCGGCAGTCGGCGTGATGATCGCGGAGGCGGCCTGGTGCTTGTTGCGGATCTTAATTTCGGCGCGAACGGGCGCGAGCGGCGCGGCGATGGAGATCCAGTTGACGTCGTTGACGGTCATGACTGCGCGCAGCAGAGCGTCGTTGCGGCCGATGACAACGCGCTTCGAAGCGGGCTCGGTCGAGATAACGTAAAGAGGCTCGCCGGCGGAAACGCCGAGGCCGCGGCGCTGGCCGACGGTGAAATGATGGACGCCCGAATGCTCCCCTACCACGCGGCCATCAGTGGTGACGAGTTCGCCATGCGTCTCACTGGCTGGGATGCCTTGCTCCTTAAAATAAGCGTCGATAAAAGCCGCATAATCGCCGTTGGGGACGAAGCAGATTTCCTGACTATCAGGCTTGGCGGCGGTGGGGATGCCGAGCTGGCGCGCGAGCTCGCGAACGGCGGTCTTTTCCATCGCGCCCAAAGGAAACATGGTGCGGGCGAGCTGTTCCTGCTTGAGGCCGAACAGAAAATAAGTCTGGTCCTTAGAGCGATCCGCGCTGCGGCGCATTTCCCAGCGGCCGGTGGCATCGTTCCACATGATTTGCGCGTAGTGGCCGGTGGCGATGCGGCCGGCTCCCACGCCCGAGGCCATATCGAGGAACTGATCGAACTTGATGAAGTTGTTGCAGAGCGTACAGGGGATGGGCGTGCGGCCGGCGAGATATTCGTCGACGAACGGTTTGACGACCTGGGCTTCGAAGCGGTCCTCGAAATTCACGACGTAATAAGGGATACCGAGAAGCTGCGCGACGTGGCGGGCGTCGTAAACATCGTCGAGAGAGCAGCAGCGGCCGGTGGAACCGCCTTCGGGAACCAAATCAGGAAGCCGGCGCTGGTTCCAGAGCTGCATGGTGAGTCCCACGACATTCTCGCCGCGGGCGCGGAGCATCCCGGCGACAACGGAGCTGTCGACTCCACCGGACATAGCGACGGCGATGGTACCTGTGTTCTCAGGCATAGGCGGGGGCCAGCTTTCGCAGATGCGCGACGGATTCGGAGACGGCTCCGATCAAGGCGTCGACTTGCGCGGCGTTGTTGGAGCGGCCGAGCGAGAAACGAATGCTCGACTTGGCTTGTTCGCGGGTGAGTCCGATCGCAAGGAGGACAGGCGAAGGCTCCGGCGCGCCGCTCGAACAAGCGGAGCCAGAGGAGACGGCGAAACCGCGGAGGTCGAGGGCGATGAGAAGCGCGTCGCTATCGATTCCGTCGAAACGGATGTTGGTCGCGTTGGGGGCGCGCAGACTGCCGGCGGCATTGACGTGGGCATCGGCGATGCAATCGAGAATGCCGCGTTCCAATCGATCGCGAAGGGCGGTGAGCACGGGCCATTCCGCGGAGGCATGCTGATGGATCCATTGAGCGGCGGCTCCCAGGGCGACGGCTCCGGCGACATTCTGGGTTCCGGCGCGGCGGCGATTTTCATGGCTGCCGCCGAACATGCGCGGCTGAAGCGCCAGTCCTTTGCGAAGGAAGAGCGCACCGGTTCCCTTGGGCGCGTAGATTTTATGGCCGCTGATGGAATAGGCATCGGCGTGGATGGCGCGGACATCGATGGGAACTTTGCCAGCCGCCTGCACACCATCGGAATGGAAGGCGATCCCGGCTTCGCGCGCGATGCCGCCGATTTCCTCGACCGGCTGAATAGTGCCGAGCTCATTGTTCACGTGCATCACGGTGATCAGTTTCGTGCCGGGGCGGATGGCGTTACGGATCGCGTCCGGATCGACAATGCCGCTGCGATCGACGGGCACGCGCGTGACAGATAACTGGTCCGCGGAGGCGAGCACGGCGGGATGTTCAATGGTGGTGGTAACGACGTGGCCGCCCGAAGCGATTCCGAGGATGGCCAGATTATCGGACTCGGTTCCACCGCTGGTGAATACGATTTCGTGATCGGAGCAATGCAACAGAGCCGCGACGTGACGGCGCGCATCATCGAGCTTCGTGCGGGCAGCCTGTCCATAATGATGGATACTGGAGGGGTTGCCGAAAACCTCGGTCATGCACGGGAGCATGGCTTGGAGGACCTCCGGGGACACGGGCGTCGTCGCGTTGTGATCGAAATAATATCGCTGCACGGGTTTCTTTAATTTTACAGCAGATGTTGCGAGGACCTATCACACTCACTACCGATTTCGGGACCAGCGACCATTTTGTGGGCACGATGAAGGGCGTGATTTTAGGGATCGCGCCGCGGGCGAGGATCGTGGATATCACGCATGAGATCGGTCCTTATCAGGTGAGCGAGGCCGCATTCACGATCGCGCAGGCGTGGCGCTACTTCCCCAAGGGGACGATTCATGTGGTGGTGGTGGATCCAGGCGTGGGGAGCGCGCGGAGGCCGATCCTATGCGAGGTGGAGGGGCAGTTTTTCATTGCGCCGGATAATGGAGTGTTGTCGATGATTTACGATGCGGCGCGCCACAAGGTGCGGGCGATCTTGAATGAGAAGCTTTTTCTAAATAGAGTGAGTAAAACATTTCATGGTCGCGACGTTTTTGCTCCGGCGGCGGCGCATTTGGCGAAGGGGATGGCGCCGGAGAAATTCGGGAAGATGATTCTTGATTATGCTCGCGATGGCGTGGTGAAGCCTGTGCGGCTGTCGGCGAATGAGTGGAACGGGGTGGTGCTGAAGACTGACCGGTTTGGGAACCTGATCACCAATTTTCACATTGACGAGTTTCCGGAGGTCGCGGGGCAGCCGATCGAGCTGCGGGTGGGGCTCGAAAGAATTACGAGGGTCGCGGGGACGTTCGCGGAGACAGCGATGGGCGAGCTGTTCGCGATGGTCGGGAGTTCGGGATATATCGAGGTGGCGGCGAATCAGAGCTCGGCGGCAAAGATGCTGGGAATCGGGACAGGATCTCCGGTGGCGCTGAAGATTACTGAACCGGAAGCGGGACAGACGGGATCTGGCCGCCGAAAGAAACGCTGAGGCTCGGCGAACCGGTTTGTGCGAGCGGTTGAGGCAGGGTCGCATTCACCTGGTAGATTGCGGCGGTACCGGGAGTGAGGCCGGAAAAACCCACAGCCAGCGAAACATTTCCCAGCGAAACCTGCGGGGAAACCGTCGTGTCAGAGAGCTCGCCCCCAGGCGCAGCGGATCCCAATGCGGGCGCCTGGTTCACAGTCCCGAGGCCGGTCATATAGATTACGATTGCTTCGCCCCCGACTGCTGGAGATTCCAACGAGATTAAGCTGCCATCGGTGTGGGTGACGGCGAGGATCACCGGCGTCGAGGCCTGCATGGTGGACGCGAATGAATTGCTCATGGTTCCGTTCGCCGAAACGACTACGGCTGCGTTGGCGGTGGGAATGTCCCATGGCACTTGCAGTTCGATCTGGCCTGAAGTGGCAAAAAATAGCGGCGCGCGCACGCCTTCAATCGCGACAAACGTGTTCGCCAGTGAACGGGGCAGCGGATACTGCTTGGCGACGCCGAATGCGCCTAATAACGATCCGTCGACCTGAATCAGGGCGCCGGGACTCATGCCGGAGGAACTGGTAAGACCGGTGGTCGATACCGATTGGATCACGGGGTCTGTGGTGGGGACCTGATAGTTATAGGTTGCGATTTCGGCCTGGACAAATTGCGCCCGCGTCTGGAGAAAGGTGTGATCCCAGGCTACGCCGTTCTGAAAATCGGCGGTTCCGCAAGGCGTCAGGGTGCCGTCGCCGAACGGGCACTGTTTATTCGGATCGTTGGACGCGGCGGTGTTGATTACGCCATACTCGCGGGTGATTTCCGAATCCGCCCAGCCGCCGGCGCCGCCCAATATTCCCGCGGCCCGGTTGATCTGATCCATATAGAAGTTCTGATAGCCGGGAATCGCGATCAGGCGAGCTGCCAGCACGTTGATATTCGCGCCGTTGGTAAAGCCCATGAAGATGTCACGTGTGTTGCTCGAAAATGAATTGGTCTTGTCCCAAGGGGTGATGGTATAAATTGTGGTCCCTTGAAACTGATACAAGTTAAAATTATTCATCGCGATGACGCCGCCTACCAGGCCGTCGCCCTCGGCGATCACATTTTCGGTGGCCGCATAGGTCAGGAACATTTTCGGGTCCATATATTGTTCCAGGGCGGTGATGAATTGCGCGTCAGTGAGCGAGGTCTGATTGATGACCTGCACCAGATTCGTGAACGTCTGCAAATCCGGCGCGGCTTGATTGGTTTTCAAATCGAGATAATTGGCGTAGAGCGAGGGGTTTGTTCCCAGGTTTCCGAAGTCGTAGTAATCGCCCTGGTTGTCCCATTCATAATAATAGCCGCCGCTTTCCCCGAAGTTGCGCTCGAGGAAGGTGGGGTCGTCATGCTCGACGAGGGTGTAAAAGCCGAGCAGCGTTCCGTTCACCGTCACGGTCGCGAACGATTCGCGAGGCGCGGGAATTCCCATCTTGCGGAAAAGCTGCATGGCGAGCCACGAGTGCATATTAGAAGGATCCTCGTTGCCCGCAATCAGCACCAGGAAGCCTTCCCCCAGGAAATTCTGCGATGAGGTATAGTGCGCGAAATTCAGATCGATATTCGGCTTAATGGGACTTCGGCTGCCTCCCCCGTGCTGGCGGATGCCGATGTTCTCCGACACCCCGTTCCAGGTGAAGGTCGCATGGTAATAGGTGTCCGAAAGATAATTCTGGAGGAACGCCGCCCAATCGGTTGGGTCGACGGTCAACGAGATCTGCTGAACGACCGTATCGTCAATAAACTGATTAATCTGCGGCTGGCCCCACGCGGCGCCGGCCAGAAGGAAGATGGAAAAGTAAGCGAAAGGGCTCTTCATCACAGGGATGCCAATCATCCTCGACGTAATCGATTCAGAAACGATGACCAGCTTCCAGTGTAATTCGCGAGCGTCTAGAAGATAGCGTCTAGAAGATATTAATTTGAGTGATGTCGACCGCACTGACCTGTGCGAATGCTCCCAGGTTAAGAGCCGCGCGGCCGTTTTTCTGTCCATTCGCGGTCAATTGCAGAACGCTCGCCTGGAGCAGGTTTGCCGCCGGTCCGTTGGCCGAAATCGCAAAGTAGGTGCCGGAGCTGAGCGTCGACCAGTTGATAAATTGATCCCCGGTGCTCACGAAGTTGCTCACTGTCCCCAGCAGTCCGGAAGAAGGGCACGGCCCCAGGGGGAATTGCGCCGAGGACTGAATCAGCACGCCCCCCTGGGTAATGTCCTGGAATACGTTTCCGCCCATCACGATGCTGGACATCATGGAGGAGCAACTCGGCTCGAAGATCAGGGTCGCTCCGTCCGGAAGATAGGTATCGGTCATGTTGAGGACCCGATTCCCCGTGTACGTAATGACGGGAACCCGAGTATCACAGTAGGTGTAGAACGCCCCCGCGAAATCAGAATTCTGGATGATGTTATCGCGCACCGTCCAGGACTGGTAATCCTGCCCGGCATCGCAAACCGTGCCGCTCCCAGTGCCGAAGCCGCCCGTCAGCACCTTGACGCTCGAATCGTGGTTGCCCTGAATGGTATTGTTCGCCAGCAGCAGTGTGCGGATGCCGATCACATAGATCCCGTGATCGCCATTGCCATCGCCAAGCAGCAGATTATTCTCCGCCGTCAGCGACGCGGCCGTGCGCACGTTCAACGGCTCGGAAACCGCCGTCCCGGACGAACTGGTCGAAGTGGCGAGGATGCAATCCCGCACTACCACCGCGCCAAGCTGGTCCGGACCGGACCCGACCCCCGCCACATCGATCCCAAAGTTGAAGCCGCTCGAATAATAGCGGAGAAACGTGTAATTCTGGCCAGCCGAGGGAGTGAAAGTGTCCTGGCGAAATACGGCGACCATCCCTAAATCCGCCATCACCGGTGCGGTGTTGACTGCAATATCCTCAATCTCCAGCGGATAGTTGGCAATAATCCCGTGGTTGGCACTTCGATGCGCAGTCATGAAAAGGATGCTCGCGAGCGGCCCATCCCCGGTGATGATCATCGCGCATCCAGTTGTCAGCGAAGTATTGATATTGTATGTGCCGGCCGGGAAATGAAGGTGCGAATTACCCTCTGAGAAGCACGCGGCAGTCATCCCGTTTTGGATCGCCGCAGTGTCGTCCGTGACGCCGTCGCCCATCGCGCCGAAATCCTTCACCGAGACCCCTTCAACGAGCCGCGGCTTCTGGCCATACCCAGCCGCCGCCATCGCGATGAAGAAAAATAATTTGTTCATTTTGTTAGATTTAGAACGTCTTATGAGAAGACACACGCCGGATTTTTCAGTCGAACAGATGGAATCTTAGAGAGAAGCTAAATCAGCCTGTTTGCACTTCTCATAAGGATTTTCTTGTCACTGGAATGATATTGCGGCCTTCCGCAGGACCGGACAATGGCCCCTGCGTACCGCCGTGACCAGTCGCGCGTTAGTACGGCCGGACGCTGCCCGCAGCCGAAATAATCCTTGACAAAATGTAAAGTATGATTTACTTTATGTAAAGAGGAGCTGTCTTAATGATTCCCAAACGAACGTTTTCTTCCCGCTTCACCCGCCCGGACTTTCTGTGGGCGGTCGCTGCCGCTCTCACCGAGCTCCTGGTCACATGGCTTCTCAAACACACAGAAGCTCCGCGCTGGGTGGGACTGCTGCCGGTTCTGCCGTACCTGTTCTTCTTCGCGGCGCTGGTGCGCAAGACCCTGAAGATGGACGAAATGCAACAGCGCATCCGCCTTGAGTCGGCGTCCATTGCATTCCTGCTAACTCTCGTCATTACTTCGGTTTTCAGCGGCATCGCGCAAGCCGGAATCGGCAACCCGCCATGGGATGTGGTGGGAAGCCTGATGCTGCTGCTCTGGGTTGGCGCCTACGCATTTTCAGCCTGGAGGTACCGATGAAATGAAGAACCGGCTGCGAGTCCTCCGCGCGGAACGCGAGTGGTCCCAGGCAGACCTGGCCGGCCAGCTCAAAGTGTCGCGCCAAACCGTGAATGCAATTGAAACCGGGAAGTACGATCCGAGTCTGCCGCTGGCTTTCGCCATCGCGCGGCTCTTCGAACAACCCATTGAATCCATTTTTCAACCCGGCGATGACCAAAAAGGAGAATTACCCCATGAACATGTATAAGACGTTACGCTTTGGATTTTTAGCGGCCCTGGTGACCTTCAGCGCCGTGGCTTCAGACTCGCCTGCCATCGGCGATTGGGAAGGAAAGCTCGATACCGGCAGCGGCAGCCTGCGTGTGGTCGTGCACATTTCACAGTCGCCCGAAGGCAAATGGACCGCAAGCCTGGACAGCCCGGACCAAGCCGCGGCCGGGATCCCGATCGACAAGCTGACCTACAAGGAGCCGGATCTACATTTCGCAATCGAGCCGCTCGAAAGCAGCTTCGACGGCAAGATGAACCACGAACATACGGAAATAACAGGCGAGTGGAAGCAAAGCGGTCTCTCTCTGCCGCTCCTGCTGAAGCGCCACTGATTCCGGCGCCAGCACGCCATGACAGAAAGGGGAAGGCGTTTTAGTCGTCCTGCGAGTTTCATCGCTGATAGCGACTCAGTTCTCCCAACTCGCTCGCGATTCTTTCCGATTCCTCTTTTTGCCTCACGAAATCCGTCCCATCCCCCGTATTGACGTCATATTGCTTCTCCGCTTTCTCCCATTCGCGATCAAGCTGCCCGAAAATTCTCTTTCCGGCCGCCTCCGCCTTTGGATCGTTGGAACAGCCGATATTCGCGTCGCGGATCGCCTTTCTCATCTTTCTCGCATAGAGCTCCGTTATGTCGAAATGGCCCTGCTCATGCCGCAGCAATTCCGCCGATTTTCTTCCCGGCTTGACCCATGAGGTGCTTGGGTAGAATTCCGCTTCCACACGGATATCCAACGCGTCTGCGAAGCATTCGAGCTGAACGCGGAAGCCGGTGTCCGTCTCCGCGGATGGCTCTCCCGTGTTGCGCGGGGCACGCCCTTTGAAATCGCTCCAACTCAACGCCGGATCCCGTTCCCACCGGATGGCCCGCGGCTTCGATTGAGCGTACGCACCCAGTATTGCGAAGAACGCGATCGAGACACTCAAAAATTTGGAACCGTACACTGTTCACAATATAGTTGAGCAACGCTGATTTCGGCTTGAGCGCGGAAGCCGGCCGACTCATGAAAGTTTCTCGAATGGTCACAACTCACCCGTAAGCGGAGGGGACCGGGGACCGACGAGTCCGACCCCTGAATTGGGAGAACCTTGGAGCCGCGCTGATGGATGAAAACAAAGATTGGTGAATCAGAAATCAGGCGCATGGTCGCCAGGCGAACGATCTTCCGGTAGAAGTGTTGTCGGACGGTCTCGCTCGTCCCGGCGATTCCTTCAACCGCACGCCTACGGGACGTTAAACGTCACTGTCTCCTGCAGTGATACGTCGGTGGTTCCGACGAGCACCTGGCGCGAGACTACCGCCCTATAAGCACCCGGTGGAAGGTCAAAGATCTTGCTCAAATCAAGTTCGTCCGCAGTGCTCTCACTAGGCTTCAATGCCTTGATTAGACGCCGTCCGCCTCGTTCTCTGGCCAGCAGATCTCTGCCATATTCAGTTCGGTTAACCTGCGCCCCACTCAGAGATTTGAGCTGAACAGAAAAGTCTACATCGGCCGAGGTTTTGGCGACAATGACCAAGGGCACTTTCATGTTCACGATCGAGATTTTCAAGAGGCCAGCAGGCTCGGAAGACGCGTCGATCGGTAGCTGAGCGCGATTGAAGCGGTGGCGAACGAGCCAACCACTCCCCCTCCCGTCTTGAGGGCGTTAAGGTCGATTCGGCGGATCTCGTTGGGGCCGAGGGGCTGGAGCTGCAAAGGCATCGGAATGACTCCTCCTTGATTGTCACTGAATGTCACCTGTCCGGTGAATCCGACTTGGGTCGTCCCGAAGTTGCGTATCACAAGCTGGAGTTCACCTGCAATGAAAATTCGGCGAGCTGGCTGGCGTCTCCGACCAAAACCTGCGTCGTCATCAGCGCCTTGTCCGTGCGGGTTGGATCGGCGAAGGTCATCGTTGTCGAATACCCCAGTGCGTCATCCTCGACCCAGCCCCCCGTGTTGAGGGCACCCACCGGCCCATCCTGGGTCACGGTGATTCCGCCAACCGCGTTGGCTATCCAGCCGGACTTTACGTTGCTCGCTGACACGTATATGGTCGTCGCCCCATAGGGTGAAATCGTTACGCTCGGCAGTGGTGCGGTGGTCCCGTTAAATGACAGGCTGGGTGTGACGTGTATGGACCTGCGATCGGACGGCAGAGGCAGTGCTGGGGATGGTGAAGGAAAGGGATTCTGAGTCGCTCGCCACGTACATTTCAGCGCTCAGCGCTCCTCCGGAGCTTCGCTGGTAGGTGAATGTGGCGCTCCCAGACACTGCTTGGCCTGGAAACTGCTGGCTGATGTTCACTGTCGCGTTCCCGAGCGGCGGCAGCGTCACCGGCGGCAACTGAACTTGCGCACCGCCAGAGGTGTGCAGGACAGTTTGAACCGTCAGGGGATTACTGATCAGGTTGTTGTGAAGCTGTGCCGTCGACTGAAATTCTCCGGTCGACCAATAGGCATTCTGAAGAGTTTGCGTGGGAACCACAGTGCTCGTTTGGCCAAACGAATTAACGACGAGCAAGAATGGAATTATGAAAAACAAACGCGACATTTATTTTTCCCTTTCCGCTGAGACCCGAGAATACGCCCGTGCCGCGCTGCTATCAAGACCTTTTATTTTGCGATAGCCCACTATTTAAATTGAAATACGGCAAACTTAATACTTAAATATTTCGGAAATAAATTAAACCAAGGCGAGACTTCTTCGGCAGGGAACTTGCTGGGGAAGGGAATTCTCCGGGACGAGACCGCTTGTGCCTCGACGATTGAACCGGCAAACGGGGACACGCGCGATTTTCATGAACGCTCCGGCAGCGGGTCATCGTGCTTCCGAAGGCTTTTCAAATAGCCCGCGATCGCCTCGCGAATGTTCGCGGTTGCTTCCGTGCGGGTTTGGCCTTGGCAAATGCAGCCGGGAAGAGCCGGGCACGTCGCGACAAACACGCCTTCCTGGTCTGGCTCCAGATAAACGCGATACTTCATCACCGGTATTTTATCAGAGCCGCCTCGCAACATGGCCTCAATCCTACTCACCTCTGCTCCGTGAGTAGGGAACCGGGGATGTCCTGCTGTTCCCCTCTGAGCCCCTTTCGCGAGGCGCATCCAGAAAGACGTATGATCGGAATATGGCCGTTCTCCACATCAGCGAAGCAGATCTGGCGTGCGACCTCCATGCCGTGCTGGAGAAAGTTCAGAATGGAGCCGAGGAGATCGTCCGCAACCGGCAGCCCTGGAATCCCCTTCGTGGGATTGATCCTCGACACCGGTATGCTCGTTAGTGCAGAGCGGCGCGGACACAGCGTTTCCGAAATCCTGGAGCAACTGCAAAACGCGTGGGGAGAGGTCGTGGTGGGCCTAGCAGCGGTAACGGTTGTTGAATTGACACACGGAATAAACCCGGCGCCCAACGGCAGCGCCGCCAGATGTTCGTCCAGGAGCTCCGAGGGGCGGTGACGGTGCATGCACTCACTGACGAGATCGCCGAACGAGCCGGGCTGATCTCCGGTCAGGAAGCCGAGCGCGGCATAATCCTCCCTTTCGCGGATCTGTTGATAGGCGCGACCGCTTTACATCTCGGCTTTGAAGTGGTCACCGAAAATGTACGACATTTCCGGATGATCCCTAAACTGGTTCTTCGAAGTCTCTGAGAATCACAAGTCGACAATTCACCCGCCGAACGAAACGACAAGTTGAGCAACGTTAAATTCGCACAGCCCTCCACCATGAGTAAAATGGAGGGACCTATGCAACCGGAAAGTTGTGACATCGGACTTATTGGCCTCGCTGTGATGGGCCAGAACCTGGTCCTCAATATGAATGACCACGGATACAAGGTCGCGGTCTTCAACCGCACTGTCTCCAAGGTCGACGATTTTATTCAGCATGAAGCCGCCGGCACGCAGGTGGTCGGCGCGCATACCGTGGAGGAATTGATCGGGGCATTGAAGCGTCCGCGCCGCGTCATGATGATGGTCAAGGCCGGCGATACGGTCGATCAAGTGATCGAAGAATTGGTGCCGCATCTTGAAAAAGGCGACATCATTATCGATGGCGGCAATTCGCATTATCCCGATACCAATCGGCGCACGCGTGATCTGGCGGCCAAGGGTCTCCTGTTTGTCGGCACCGGTGTTTCGGGAGGCGAGGAAGGCGCACGCCACGGCCCTTCCATCATGCCCGGCGGCAATCCTGAAGCGTGGCCCCATGTGAAGGAAATTTTCCAGGCCATCGCGGCAAAGGTCGAGGACGGCACGCCGTGCTGCGACTGGGTGGGCGAAGAAGGCGCGGGCCATTACGTCAAGATGGTCCACAACGGCATCGAGTACGGCGACATGCAGTTGATCTCGGAAGCTTACGACCTGCTTGAAACCGGCCTCAGCTTGAGCGTCGAAGAACTTTCGGAAATTTTCACGGAGTGGAATAAAGGCGAACTCGACAGCTACCTGATCGAAATCACCGCCGAGATTTTCCTGAAAAAAGACGACGACGGCGCGCCCATGCTGGACAAAATCCTCGACACCGCCGGACAAAAAGGCACGGGTAAGTGGACTGGTATCGACGCGCTGAATCTTGGTATGCCTGTCACGCTGATCGGCGAAGCGGTTTTCGCGCGCTGCATCTCGGCGATTAAAGAGGAGCGCGTCGCCGCATCGAAGGTCCTCAACGGGCCCACGCCGGAGCCGGCCACGGATCGCAAGGAATTTATCGAGCGGGTTCGCTGCGCCTTGTACTGCTCGAAAATGATTTCGTATGCGCAAGGCTACATGCTGCTGCGCGAAGCGGCGAAGGAGCAGCAGTGGAACCTCAACTACGGAGGCATCGCGCTAATGTGGCGCGGAGGCTGCATCATCCGCAGCCGGTTCCTCGGCAAGATCAAGGAAGCTTACGATAAAAATCCGAACCTCACCAACCTGCTGATCGACGATTTTTTCAGCGGCGTCTTGAATCGCTATCAAGGCTTGTGGCGCCAGGCGGTGGTGCAGGCAATTCAGTACGGCGTCCCAACTCCTGCATTTTCGACGGCGCTCGCGTTTTTTGATGGCTACCGCTCGGCTCGTTTACCGGCGAATCTGTTACAGGCCCAGCGCGACTTTTTCGGCGCGCATACTTACGAACGCGTCGATCAACCACGTGGAAAATTCTTCCATACCAACTGGACCGGACGCGGCGGCAGGGTGTCGTCGACGTCCTATAACGTGTAATTTTATGGTCGTTTAAGGCCTCTTCGGAGCACGTTTTTGGCACATTAAGAGGGGATTATCACACATGAACTACGGTTTTGAAATCCGTCCCGCGGGCGGACTGGACTTTCTTGCGCTTGGCGCGCTGGTGAACCGGCTGGACCCGGGAATCATTCCCTGGCGCAAAGCGACGCACTGCCATATCCACGTCAGCGGCGGCGAATTTAACGTCGCGGCCAACCTGTCTGATTGCTTCCGTTTAGAGACCGGCGTGGCCAGTGCGATGGTCGATTATCCGCTGGGCGATTTAATCGCAGAGCGTGTGCGCGCCATGGGGGTGAAGCCGTTTTACAAGCGTTTTCAGCATGATGGCGTAAACGGCCCCAACATGGCGACGGTCTATTCCGATCGCGGCCAAGGCGTGCGCGCTCCGGTGGTTTTCTACAACCGCTCGAATGAAGCGGCCGGGCGTTTGAAACCAGGCGATTTTGATTGGAAAGCAATCTTTGCCGGCGGTTTGCGGTGGTTCCATAGCGGGGGAATTTTTGCTGCTCTTTCCCCGACCACGGCCGAGTTGACCATCGAGGGAATGAAGGCTGCAAAAGCTGCCGGAGCCATTGTTTCCTTTGATTTAAACTATCGCGAAAAACTTTGGAGTATTCACGGAGGCGCACTGAAAACGATCGCCCGGATTGTGGAAAATGTAGATGTTTTGGTGGGTAATGAAGAGGATTTACAAAAAGGCCTGGGAATTCCCGGACCCGAAGTTGCGGCGGGAAAATCGAAGCTCGATCCTTCGGCGTTTTTTGCAATGATCGAGCACGTGATTGCTCAACATCCTCAAATCAAGGTAGTTGCGACCACGCTGCGGGAAGTGCATTCGACCAATCGCCACAGTTGGGGCGCGGTGGCGTGGATGAATGGAAAAACATTCGTCTCGCCGACGGCGGAGCTGGATGTTTTCGATCGGGTGGGCGGCGGCGATGGGTTTGCGGCTGGTTTCATTTACGGATTGTTGACGGGTGAATCGCCGGAAGAGGCGGTAAAGCTCGGTTGGGCGCACGGCGCATTGCTGACCACTTTTCCGGGAGATACCACGATGGCGACGCTCGAACAGGTCCGCGCGCTGGCGGGGGGCGGGTCGGCCCGGATTCAACGGTAACGTTAACTTATTAACAAATTCATCAAAAATTGTTGGATTTTTATCGCCACTTGGCATACACTAACTAAAACGCAGTTACTTCACCGTCTGAGGGGTGTTCCATGTGGAAGTTGAGGTTTTTGAATTGTCTTGTGTTATTGGTCTTGTTCAGCTTTGCCCTGTTCGGGCAGTCCGATAATGGTTCCATCGCGGGATTCGCGAAGGATCCTTCGGGCGCGGTTATTCCTAAAGCTAAAGTCACATTGAGGAATGAGGCAACGGGTGTGCGGCAGCAGACCGCGACCAATGATGGCGGTTATTATGTTTTCACCAACGTCGAACCCGGTCTTTACACGGTGAGTGTAGAGGCTTCGGGGTTCAAGAGGTTCGACAGCGTTCACAATAAGCTGGATCCGAACTCGCAGTTAGGGTTGGATGCGGCGCTGACCGTCGGCTCGGCGACCGAGACGGTGGAAGTGATCGCTTCGGCGCAAGTTTTGCAGACCGATTCGGCGGCAGTCGAGAAAGATGTAACGCGGCAGCAGATTGACGGTCTTGAATTAAACGGCCGCGATCCGATCTACATGGCCACGCTGCTGCCTGGCATGCACACCACGACGACGCTGGGCGATTTCAGCTTCAGTCTGACAACGGGCGGTTATGCTGTCAACGGCGCCCGCACTCAGGAAACGACGATCACGTTCGATGGCGCGCCAGCGATGCGCACCCGCGCCAACGGCGACAGTATCGCTGTCCCGGACGTGGATTCGACGCAGGAAATGCAGGTGCTTACTTCCGATTATGCTCCCGAGTATGGACGGACGGCAGGCGGCCAGATCCGCATCGTGACCAAAGGCGGCGGCAGCGATTTCCACGGCGCAGCTTACGAATATCTGCGCAACTCCGACATGAACGCGAACACCTGGAGCCGGAATCAGGCGGTATCGACCGACTTCGCCTCGCCTTTCCGCTACAACCAGTTTGGATTCAACGTTGGCGGCCCGATTTTCATTCCCAAGGTTTTCGACCGCGACCGCAACAAATGGTTCTTCTTCGTGGGTGAAGAGTGGGTCCGTTACCGCAACGTGGAAACGCAGACTCAGGAAGTTCCAACGCAGTTGATGCACAATGGCAATTTCAGCGAATTGCTCAGCCCGAATATTTTCTACAGCACGCCGAAGACGATTTACGATCCGACCACCTGCCCATCGGTGGGCGCATCGACCTGTACGCCGTTCCCGGGCAATGTGATTCCGACTAGCCGGCTGAGCCCGAACGGGCAGGGAATTATTGCTCTTTATCCGCTGCCGACGCCCGGATACATCAGCGGCAATCAGAACTGGATTGCGCAGGCTTCGCAGCCGGAAAATCAGCGCAAGGAAACGATCAATTCGGACATGCTGCCGGATAGCAAGGATCGCATTCAATTCCGGCGCACGAATTTCGCATACTATGAGCTGGATCCGTTCGATCAGGGCACCAACGAAACACCGAAGGCATTCCACCGTCCGAACCAGGTGAACTCGCTGGCCTGGACGCGCACCATCACGCCGACGCTGATCAATGAAGCGCGCTTCACGCTCAGTATCGACGACGTTTACATCCCGGTGATCACGTCGGCTCCGGGCTTCAACCGGAACCTGTTCGGCATCGATTATCCGTATCTTCTGCCCCAGGGCAAGGATATACAGGAGAAAGCTCCTTCGATCACGCTCCCCAATTTTTACTCCTTCAGCGCGGGACCCTATCCGTCGCATTCCAGCGGCCCGATTTACACTTTGTCCGATACGGTGACGAAGGTTTGGGGCAAGCACCAGTTCAAGTTCGGCGGGCAGTTCGAGCGGTCCGGTGAAAACGACGGCGATCAGATCAACGTCGACACGGTTCCGGGCGGCGCGAGCGACCAGAACGGGAACTTCGTGTTCACCGATGCGAGAACCGGATTGGGCGCCACGGCGGGCGTGGGCATCGCCAATCTGGCTTTGGGACTGGCCGATAGCTACACCGAAATCGGACAGCGCGCGGAGACGGACTATCGAGGCTTCCTGTATGAAGCATTTGCACAGGATTCCTGGAAGATCAACGAAAAGCTGCATCTCGATTACGGCGTGCGCATGACGACGACGGTTCCCTACAAAGCTCTGTGGGGCAATCAGATCTTCTTCGATCCCACGCTGTACAATCCGGCCCAGGCGGTTGCGGTGAATCCGACCACCGGCAACGTGACAGTGGGTTCGGGCAACCAGTATAACGGCATGGTGATTCCGGGCAATACCTGGCCGAGCAATGCGCTGGGCCACGGAATTACGGAGGCCGGCAATCCCGCCTACAACAGCTTGTTCCACGGCTATCCGAACTATTACGGAGACGTCTTTACGGAGTTCCAGCCACGCGTCGGCATCGCCTATTCGTTGAACGACAAGACGGTGCTGCGCACGGGAGCCGGCCGCTTCGTCAACCGGATGGGCTTGTGGGATAACATCTTCCCGGGCGCAAATTCGCCGTTCCAGCCGTTTTTGACGGTGAACAACGTTTCGGTGGACAATCCGGGCGCGTCTCTGAACAGCAGCACGGCCGCGCCGATTACGGTAACCACGGAAGCGCGCCATTTGAAACCTTCCGAAGCATGGCAGTGGAATGCCACGATCCAGCGCCAACTGATGTGGAAATCGGTGCTGGAAGTCGCCTACATCGGACGCCGCGGATTGCATCTGCCGCAGGTATTCGATATCAATCAGCCGACGGTCGGTGCGCTGCTGGACAATCCGGGCGAAAATGTGAACTATCTGCGCCCGTACAAAGGCTTCGCTTCCATTCAGGAAGAAGAGTCGACGGCGACTTCGATGTACAACGGACTCCAGGTTTCCTGGAACCGGCGTTTCAGCAGCGGCCTTGCTTTCGGATTCTCCTATACGCTCTCCAAGAGCGACGATAGCGGTTCCAACTACCGCGACATTTTGCCGGATTCCTACAACACCAGCAACCTGTGGGGACCATCGGAATTCGACTCGCGCAACGTGGTGGTTTTCAACTACCTGTACACGCTGCCGATCTTCAAGAACAGCACGGGCATGGCGCACAGGCTTCTCGGCAACTGGCAGCTTAGCGGCGCCAATCAGTTCCAGTCGGGCCAGCCCTGCGGCATCGGCACCACCAGCAACGACTACGCAGGCGTCGGCGAGCAAGGCAGCTTCGGCTGCGGCAGTGAAGGCCAGTTCTGGAATATGGCGCAAACTCCATCGCTGCTGAAGCAATTCTCCAACAGCACGGCGAGTCCGAACCAATGGTTCGCGACGACCACCTCCAGCGGTGCGCCGATCTTTACGCCGCCGGCAACGGGAACGTTCGTTCTTCAGAAGGGCGTACGCGACTCCATCTACCAGCCTGGTTTCCAGGACTGGAATCTGGGATTGTACAAATCGTTCGCGGTGACCGAAAAGACTGGCTTCCAGTTCCGCGCGGAAGCGTTCGATGTCAACAACCATCCGAACTGGAGCACTCCGGGCTTAAACCCGACGTCGTCGAGTTTCGGTAAGGTGACCAGCAAGACTGGTTTGGCCCGCACGCTTCAGTTGTCGCTGCGGTACTTCTTCTAAGAGATCGAGCAAAAGTGCGGCTCCTGGCTTCGGCTGGGGGCCGCATTTTTTTGGAGGGGAGGAATCCCCACGCTTACGCATGGGGTTATAAACTTAGGCAGAACTGTGAGGGTGGGAGGCTGTGTGACAATTCAGCGCAGAGGCTTTGGGAATCGCCACAGTCGCGCCGCCTAAAATGGCGGCCCCTCAAGGTCGGCTGAAGCACACGGTTTATGCGCGCCAGCGGACGCCCAGGTCCAGGGACTGGCGGCAATATTGGAGGCTGCGCTCCATGTGATCGAGTTGCTGGATTTTTAGGGCTTCCATGTATTTTTCGCGCTGGCCGTTCACGTCTTCCATGACGTGGGGTTGATCGTATGGCTTGCCTCGCTTGGCGAGGGCGATGAACCGGGCCAGATCGCGGGAGCGGGCGCGCGGGAAATACTTGCTCCAGAATTCGTTGGTGTAGATGGGAAGAACTACGGGTGGACGCGCGGTGATCGGCTTGCAATAGATATAAACCGACGGAGAGAGAATCTCAGCGGCGCGGGCGACGATGGCTTTGAAATCGTTGGTGCCTTCGCCTAAAGGAACCCACTGCACGGCGATGCCTCCGGGTTCCTCGTAGACCACCGAATCGCGCAGGTGAAAAGTGACGGCGTAGGGGCCCAGCTCTTCGAGCGTGGTCATGGGATCCTCGGCGACGAAGACGGGATTGCCGGTATCGAGATAGGAGCCGACAAATTCCTTACCGGCGGTCTCGATGAGCGTGCGGGTTTCCCAGGCTTGCAGCTCCTTATGATTCTCGACGGCGATTTTGATGCCCGCGTCCATGACCTGGGAGCGAACTTCGCGCAGGACTCCGGCGGCGCTTTCAATGATCCGGTCGAGTGCGCCGTCGGGCAGCGCATAGCGGTCGCTGGCGACGAGGGTGCGCACAATGGGCGATCCCATGGCGGCTGCGCGGGCGATATTCATGCGCAGCTCGGCGATGGTTTTGGCGCGGTCCTCAGGGCCTTTGGGATTCACGGCGCCGGTGAGAGCGCTGCCTCCGGTTTCAATATGCGTACCGGTGTCTTTGGACCAGGCGCGGACCTCGGCCCAATGCTTGGGGTCGCGCACGCCGGGGTCGAGCGAGTCCTGCAAGAAGACGGCGTCGAGCTTCTGGCGGGCGGCGTAGTCGAAAAGCTGACGGTCGTTCCAACGTTCAAAGCGGAGGCAATAGGTGTTGTAGCCTAGCTGCCACTTACGGGTTTGAGCGAAGGCCGGGATGGTGAGCGCGAGTGAGGCGCGGAGGAGATCGCGACGGGTCATGTGTCGAGTATACTCGACAGATCATGCGGATTTTCCTGGTTCTGAGTGTGATGATTTTGTTGGCCGCGGACGCGCCGGATGAGGCTACGCGGCGATGGTGGGCGCATGTAAAAATTCTCGCGGCGGACAATATGGAAGGCCGCGATACGGGCAGCGAAGGCTATCGGCGGGCGGCGCGCTATGTGGTCGAGCAGTTCGAGAAGGCGGGCCTGAAGCCGGCGGGTGAGAACGGATATTATCAGTCCGTTCCTTTGCGCGCGGTGCGGCTACGGAAGGACCAGTCGTCGATTGCGTTGGTGGATGGCGATTCGCAGATCCCGCTGCGAATTTATCAGGACATCACGATCACGCCGCGGGCGGGAATGCCGGCGTCGATAGACGCGGCGATGGTTTTTGCGGGCGACGATGTTACGGGAGTCGATCTTAAAGGGAAGGTCGCGGTTTCGATCGCTGGTGGACGTGCGCGAAACACGGAAGTGCTGGGGAATCTGGTGATCGATAATCCACGAGCGATCGAACCGGCGCGCTGGCCGGTGGCATACGCGACAGCGATGTCGATTGAGGGGAAAGAGCGCGCGGCGGGCGCAGGCGTCCAGATGCGATTTAATTCGGCGGAGGCAGAGAAGCTGCTGGCAGGATCCGGCCACACATTTCCGGAGCTGCTGGAATTGGCAGTGGCGAAGAAGCCTCTGCCGACGTTCCCACTGACGCGGAGAATCCGGGCGCAATTGAAGGTGGACGTGGAGTCGCTGAAGTCGGACAATATCCTCGCCGTGCTGCCGGGGTCGTGGCCGTCGGTTGCGGACGAGTATGTCGCGGTTTCGGCGCACCTCGATGGCTACGGATTTGGCGAACCGGTGAACGGGGACGGCCTTTACAACGGCGCGTTCGACGATTCAGCGTATGTGGCGGAGTTGATCGAATTGGCGGCGAACTACAAGCGAAAAGGCTTGGCGCCGCATCGAAGTTTGTTGTTCTGCGTGTTTACAGGCGAGGAAAAAGGACTGTTAGGGTCCGATTATTTTACTTCGCACTTCACGATTCCGAAGGAGAAGATTGTCGCGGATATCAATCTGGATTATCTGCGGCCGATTTTTCCACTGAAGATTCTGACGACGCTGGGGCTGGAGGAATCGACGCTCGGGGAGTCGGTCAGGAAGGCCGCGGAGCCGCTGGGGATTGTGATTCGGGGCGATCATGAGCCGGAGCGAGGTCTGTATCGACGCAGCGATCAATACAACTTTATTCGCAACGGGATTCCTGGGGTGGCGTTCATTTTCGGTTATAACAATGGGTCGGCAGAGGAAGCGGTTTACAGGGAGTGGTACGCGAACCGCTATCATCGTCCGTCGGACGATTTGAATCAGCCGATCGATTTCGCGGCGGCGGCGAAGTTCAATGCGTTCTTTTCGAGCCTGGTGGATGGGGTGGCGAATGGGGAAGATCGTCCGCATATGAACGCGGCGAAGTAACGCCTGCTCAGTGCGTCATGGAATAGACGATGAAGTTTATACCCATGCGGATTCCTAAGGCGGAATATTGTTCGGGGTATTCCGGATAATCGGCCCACTCCCAGGAATCGCCCGTATCGATGTTGAACCAGATGGCAACCATCATGCGGCCTTGATCGTCGTAGATGGCGCGCCAATGGGGATCGACGCCGTCGTTGCGATAAGGTCGTCCGCTGCGGAGCGACCATTCGCCGGGGATCGGGGTCTTTTGAAGATCGAAGACGGTGTGAAAGGCGGAGTCGGCGTCTTCAATTTCGACGATGGCGCGGTCGGGAAATACGAGGTGCATGTTGCGCTCGAAATTGCTCCATTCGAGGGTGCCCCAGAAATCGTCACACACGAGAAAACCGCCGTGCAGCAGGTAGTCGCGAAGCTTGGAGGCTTCGGCGTCAGTGAGATTCATACTGCCGGCTTGGACGGCATAGAGCCAGGGGTAGTTATAAACATCGTCGCCGTCGTCGAGGTTGACGGGCTGTTCGACGGAGCGCACGTGAATGCGAGTGAGGCGGCGCATGGCGACGGTGAAATGGCGGTCGGCGCGCGGATAATCGTTGGTCCAGGAGGCCCAGCCGTTTTGCCACGGTCCGCGGGTGCGGATGAGGCCAATGGTCGGATGGGGAGGATACATCAGGCGGGCGAAGACCCACTCGGTTTTCTCGGACCAATCGGGAGGGAGCGGGAAATTCGCATATTCCTGGCCGGGATACTGCCGGAAGGGCTGTTGGGAGGCGTACAATAATCCGAGAACGGCGAAGGCCAACAGAAATCGCCCGTTCCGAGGAAGCATAAATCATTATGACTACGAAATTAGCGATCGCGGTTACCGCGTGCGTACTGGCGGCGCTGGCCCAGCAAAATACTGATTTAGGATACAAAGACACGCCGATGCTGCCGGATGGAAAGTGGCATGTTCACGATCCGGATCGTCCGCATCCCCATGTGATCACGCCGGGAGCGGTGCCGGGGGCGGCGCCTTCGGACGCGGAAATTTTGTTCGACGGCAAGGATCTGTCGAAGTGGATGCAACAGGGCAAGGATGGCAAGCTGATTCCGCCGACATGGCCGGTGCGCGACGGATATTTCGAGGTCGATGCGCGGCATGGCGGCCTAGTGACGAAGGAATCGTTCGGCGATTGCCAGTTGCACGTCGAATGGGCAACGCCGGTGGAGGTGAAGTTTTCGAGCCAATCGCGCGGGAACAGTGGGATTTTCTTAATGAGCCTGTTTGAGATTCAAGTATTGGATTCGTATAATAATCCCACCTATGCGGACGGACAGGCGGGAGCGATTTACGGTCAGTTGCCGCCGCTGGTAAATGCGACGCGTCCTCCGGGGCAGTGGCAGGCTTACGACATCATGTTCGAGGCGCCGCATCTGGAAGGCGACAAAGTGCTGAAACCGGCCTATGTGACGGTGATCCTGAATGGAGTGCTGGTGCAGAATCATCAGTCCATTTTGGGGCCCACGATGCATCGGAAGCTGGCGCATTATACGGCGCAGGCGGCGGAGGCGCCGCTGGCGCTACAGGATCACAATACTCCGGTGCACTATCGCAACATCTGGATCCGCAAGATCGGCAGCTACGATCAGCCCGAAAAATAGGGCGCTTGCGCGGGGGCGGAATCGGGAGTAATCTGCTAGTCAGAGAGGTACGAGCAGTGAAACTCCTTCGATCTGTTCTGATTGTTTCTTCCCTTTTTTCTCTTTCCCTGATGGCAGGTCCACGCGGTGGAGGCGGCGGTGGCTTTCGCGGCGGAGGCGGAGGCTTTCGCGGTGGTGGCGGCTACGGGTATGGAGGCGGCTTCCGTGGCGGTTACGGTGGCTATTACGGCGGTGGTTTTCGAGGCTATTACCCGGGGTTTGGTTTCGGTTTAGGCTTCGGATTAGGTTACGGTTTTGGCTATGGCTATGGATATCCGTATTATTACGGGGCCGGTTACTACAGTCCTTACGCTTACGATCCGTATTATTACGCCGCGCCTGCTTATCCAGCGTACGCTCCGGCGTATACCCCAGCGCCGGCGGTGACCTACGCGGCGCCAGCGGCTCCGGCGGCTACCACCACGAGCTCTTATTACCGGCAGGCGGATTACTACCTGATCGCGTTTACGGATCATAACATTCGCGCGGCGCAATCGTTCCATGTGGTGGGCGATCAGATCGAATGGACGCCCAAAGAGGGTGGTGCGGTGCTGCGGGCACCGCTCGCGAGTGTCGACCGACGATTCAGCGAGCAAATCAACCGCGACCGGCGGGTGAGGTTCGACCTGCCATAAGCGCAGATTTGACAATTGACCTTATTTGGTCACCCGGCGAGTGACCACCTCGAATTAGAATGGCGTAAGGTTTTTGGCATACGCAGCCTAGGATGATTTTGCGGCCCTTATCCCTTGTTGGCCATGAATTTGCTAACAAAGGTCGCCGTGATAGTCGGAATCACTGCGGAAATTTCCGCACAATGGGGCGAACTCGTGTCACGAGTTCGAACCGGAGACGAGGGCAGCCTCGAAGAATTATATAAGGCGGTTGCAAAAAGCGCGCGTGGCACGCTCTTCCGCAGTGTCGATCCACAGTCGGTGGAGGACCATGTACACGAGATTATGGTAATCGTGCTGGAGGCGATCCGAGCGGGGGAAATTCGCGATCCATCCTGCCTGATGAGCTTTGTGAGGACGGTAACGCATCGGCGTGTCTCGCTGCACATCAGGGGAGCGATGCTGCGGCGCAAGAGGCTGGTATCGATCGATTCGGCTCCAGAGCCATCGGCGCCTTTCAACCAATCTCCGGAAGCGCGTGCAGCGCTGCGGGAGAAGGTGGACGGAGTATGGCAGGTGATCGCCAGCTTGCCGGCCCGCGATCAGGAAATTCTGATTCGCTTCTACCACCGGGACCAGGATGCGGAACAAATCTGCCGGGAAATGTCGCTCACCGCAACTCAATTTCGCCTGGGAAAATCCCGCGCGATTGCGAAATGCGGCAGCTTGACTCATCCGCGGAGCCGACGGGTGCGGTCAAAGTCAAATACGGGAAACAGAGAGTACGCGGGGAACTTGGGCAAGATCGTGGACGATTTGGAGATCGCGCCAGCGGTCGTCGAGCATCAGGCGAACGGGGTCGAGCGAGTTGTACCCGAGTTCAAGGATCAGGCGGCCGCCCGGTTTCAATAATCGCGCGGCCTCCGGGATGAGGCGGCGATAAATCGCGAGTCCGTCGGGGCCGGCGAAAAGTGCGAGCCCAGGCTCATGGTCGCGAACTTCGCGTTCGAGCGTGGCGCGGTCGGTCCCAGCGACGTAGGGAGGATTCGAGACAACCAGATCGAAGCCGGAGCTGCGCAGAGCGGAGCCCAGATCGCATTCGATGAAATCGACCGCGGCGTCGAAGCGGAGTGAATTCTGTTTCGCGACGGCAATCGCGGCCGTTGAGATATCCGTCGCGACGACGCGAGCTTTGGTTTCGAGAGCGAGGGTAACGGCGATGGCTCCGGAGCCGGTTCCGATGTCCAAAATATTGGCTGCCGGATGTTTAAGCGCCGCTTCGATGACATGCTCAGTCTCAGGACGAGGGATCAGGACGTCTGGCGTGACGCGAAAATCGCGTCCGTAGAATTCCTGAGTACCGGTGATGTATTGGGTCGGTGTGCCGGAAAGGCGCTGGTGCAAATAGCGGCCGTAATGGATCCACCACAGCTCCCGTAACTCCTCGTCGGAATGGGCAAATAGCCAGGATCGCCGGCATCCGATGGCGTGCGCGAGAAGGACCTCGGCAGTGAGGCGCGGTGCTGAAATTCCAGCATCGGTGAATAGTTTCTGACCCTGGAGGAGAGCAGTTTGAAGGGTCAAGCAGTGTTAAACCGGGACTAAGCCGTCGTTGCCATCGCCTTTCAGCTTTTCGGCCTGGAAGTGGCTGGTTAAGGCGTTGACAATCTGATCGAGCTTGCCTTCCATCACCAGATTGAGCTGGTGGAGCGTCAGGCCGATTCGATGATCGGTGAGCCGATTTTGCGGGAAGTTATAGGTGCGAATTTTCTCCGAGCGGTCGCCGGAACCGACCATCGTCTTTCGCTCCGCGCCGATTTTTTCCTGCTGCTTCTGCACTTCCAGTTCATAGAGGCGCGAACGCATGACGCGCATCGCCTTGGCGCGATTCTTGATCTGCGATTTCTCGTCCTGGCAGGAAACGATGGCGCCGCTGGGCAGGTGCGTGATGCGCACGGCCGAATAAGTGGTATTGACGCTCTGGCCGCCGGGGCCGGAGGAGCAGAACGTATCGACGCGCAGATCTTTGGGGTCGATATTGATTTCAACTTCATCCGCTTCGGGCAGCACGACGACGCGAATCGCGGAGGTGTGTACGCGGCCCTGCTGCTCGGTGGCCGGAACGCGCTGCACACGGTGGACGCCGGCTTCATACTTCATCTGACTATAAACTTTGTGTCCGCTGATGAGCGCCGTGACTTCCTTCAATCCGCCGACGGAAGACTCGCTCGATGAGGTGACCTCGACGTTCCAGCCAAGCGTCTCCGCGAATCGTCCATACATGCGGAAAACTTCGGCGGCGAACAGCGTGGCTTCGTCGCCCCCGGTGCCGGCGTGGATTTCGAGCACGACGTTCTTTTCGTCATTCGGATCCTTCGGCAGCAGCAGGATCTTCAGCTCCTCTTCAATTTTGGTGATGGCAGGCTCCAGTTTCGCGACTTCTTCCTGGACCATGGCGCGAAGCTCTGGGTCAGACTCGGTGAGCATCGGACGAGCCTCGGCAAGGTTGCGCGAAGCTTCCTTCCATTCGCGATATTTAGCGACAATTTCGGCCAGATCGTTGTGCGATTTGGACACCTTGCGATAGAGCGCTGAATCGTTGATCACCTCCGCGTCAGCCATTTGGGCGTTCAACGCGTCGAAGCGGCGTTCAATGTCGTCGAGTTTTTGCTGGTATTGCATTCGGGTTAATTAGTTAGATGCAAAAGAAAACTTTTCGCCGCTGATTAAAAACACCCCTTCCTTAGGGTTGGGGTTTGGTGGAGTTCCTCAGGCGATCACCAATTCGCCGCCCTGTTTGGCTTCGAGCGCCATGGCACCTTCGAGAGCATGGATCGCGACCGCGGCCTGCGCGTCGTCCGGCGGTTTGGTGGTGATGCGTTGCAGCCACAAACCCGGCAGCGTCAGCACCGACATTAAGGTCCCCTGGCGGCGCGCGGCGAAGCGGATGACTTCGTAACTGACCCCGGCGATTAACGGCAACAAGGCGATACGGGCGACAAATTTCATCCAGAACCCGTCGATGGGCAACAGCGCGTAGGTGACCATCGCGATGCCCAGGACGACAAACAGGAAACTGGTGCCGCAGCGCGGATGGAAGGTCACAAACTTCTGCGCGTTAGCGACGTTGACCGGTTTGCCGGATTCGAAATTGAACACCACTTTGTGCTCCGCCCCGTGATACTGAAACACGCGCCGCATGTCCGGCATCAGCGAAAGGAGAAACAGGAACGTGAAGAACATCACCATGCGGATGACGCCGTCGGAGATGTTGACGGCAAGGCGGCTCGATAAGGCGGGAACGTGATGACCGAGAGTAGTCGCTAAAAAGAGCGGGATCAGTTTGTAGAGGACGATGAACCCGAGGAACGAAACCGCGAGGTTGGCGGTCATCATTTTCGAAGTGATCTCGACCGGCTTCTCGTCCGTCTTGCCTTCATCCAGCGCGTGGTTGGCGGAAAATTTCAGCGCCTTCACGCCGAGCATCATCGCTTGGCCCAGTAATCCCAATCCGCGCAGCACGGGTAGCTTCATCAGAGGATATTTTTCCGACATCCGATGGATCGGATATTCCTCGGTGACGATCTCGCCATTGGGTTTGCGCACGGCGGTGCAATAGCTGTGCGGAGCGCGCATCATGACGCCTTCCATCACGGCCTGGCCGCCCACGAGCGTAGTTTCTTCGCCGTTTTCGAGGGCCGGCATGAGTTGGATGTGAGCCAAAAGCCGGAAGTGTTTTCCGATATTCACTTACAGGTTCTCCGACTCTATTATAGCGCCGGGTGTCTCACTTCCCAAAAATGAAGCGTGACCGGCGGGGGTCCGCGGCGCCGCTCAGCACGCCGTCTTTCTTCATAATGACTACTGGAGCCGATGTGTTGCTCCACTCGCCGCCGATCTGCACGCGATGGCCGAGGGCGATCATACGTTGGATGGTGTCGCGGGACATGCGGCCTTCCAGGCTGAGGCCTCCGGGCATGAACTCGTGAAAATCGAACGAGGTATAGAAGTGCTCGGTCTGAAAGCGCGGCGATTCGACGGCTTCCTGCGGCGTCATGCCGAAATCAAGAATATTCAGCAGCACCTGCAATAGAGCCTGATCCTGATTATCGCCGCCGGGCGTCGAGAGCTCCATGTAAAATTCGCCGTCCTTGGTGACCAGTGTCGGGCTCAACGTCACGCGCGGCCGCTTTCCCGGTGCGAGCTGATTCGCATGGCCCGGCGTGAGCACAAACGATGCTAGGCGGATCGACAGTGGAATGCCGGTATCGCCGGCGATGACCGATGGCAGCCAGGCGCCGCTGGGCGTGGCTGAAAACGCGTTGCCGAACTTATCGAAAACATCGACGCAGGTGGTGTCGCGATCCTTGGAAATTCCCCCGCCGCCCTGCATGGGAGCCGACGCACCCAGATCACCTGGCCGCGACTCCATGGATGCATGGTCCGGATCGATCTGCTTCCGGCGCTGGGCCGCGTAAGTTTTCGAGAGCAGAATTTCCTCGGGAATTTTGCTGAATTTCGGATCACCATAGTAGCGGTCGCGATCGGCGAAGGCGAGCTTCACTGCTTCAATCACCAGGTGCAGGTATTCGGGCGTATTGTGGCCCAGCGCCTTGAGATCGTAGCCTTCGAGGATGTTGAGCGCCTCGATCATGACCGGACCCTGGGTGAAAAATCCGGGCTTATTCACAACGAAACCGCGATAAGTGGTGATGCGCGGCTCGTCCAGTTCGGCGTGGAAATTGGCCAGATCGTCGTACGCGATCAGGCCGCCATTTTTTTCGTTGAACGAAGCAACGCGCTTGGCGATGTCGCCTTTATAAAAAATATCGTGCACGGCGTGGAGTTTCGCCACACGATTCCCGTGCGCCTTTTTCTCCGCGGCGGCCATCTCGCGAAGGGTGCGAGCCAGGTCCGGCATGTGAACGATTTCGCCCGGCTTGGGCACCGCGCCGCTGGGGAAATAAAATTGCTGCGACGCCGGCCACAGCGCGATAATGCGCTGGAACATGCTCAGCGTGTTCGAAAAAATCTCAGTGGCGGGGAAGGTTTCGGCGTCTTCAATGGCCGGCGCGGCGACTTCGGCGAACGACTTCGTTCCGAATTTTTCGAGCGCCAGCAGAAGCCCGTCGACCATACCAGGCGTGATCGCGGCGCGAATGCCTTGACCGGGAATCGGAGGGCGGCGCAAGCCAGGCTGCTCCCAAGGCTCGACCGGACGGTTTTCGTAATACTCGACGGTGGCCTTTTTCGGCGCGACGCCGATCCCGCTGACGACGACCACCGGCTTGCCGTTCATTTTGACCAGCAGCGGCATTTCGCCGCCGAGCCCGAAGTGATCCTGCTCCGTGACGGCGGCAGCGAGCACGCTGGCAACCCCTGCGTCCACCGCGTTGCCGCCTTGTTCGAGGATGCGGTAGCCTGCCTCGACTTCAAGATTATTCGCCGCCCCCACCATTTGACGGGTGCCGCGGACGGGTGGAAACATGGTGCGGGGATTTTGCGCGAAGGCGGATAGCGCGGTCAGAAGGAGCAGGGAGGCTCGGGTCTTGCTCATAGGATTTATGGTCGCATGGGAAGAGGTATTACCGCTCCGAATCATATTGAGCGCGAACGACCCCTTCGACCTCCGCCGATAAGCGGAAATCTGTGGCCTTCAATTTGTTCATCGCGTCGTCGAAGTCCAAGTATCCTGCGAGAGCCGCATTCCGGATCACACCCAGTAGGCCGGAAATTCGAAGTCCCCGGCGCTTGGCTTCCTTGCGGCCATCCCGGTCGTCGATGAGCAATAGCGAATCCGGGATTTGTTGCGCGAGAAAAATTGCTTCCATCTCCCCCTCGTCGAGGTTCCGTAAGAAAGGATCATCGGGAACAAGCACGCTGCGAATTTCGACTCGATCCAGATTGCGCTCTAGCCAATAGCGCAGTCCAATCGGAGCACCCACATCCGTGAGTTCTACATGAACGGCGGATGGAATTAAAATTTGCCCATAAAGATCGAAAATAACTTCGACAATGCCAATGAGAACTGCGTAATGAATCACCGACGTGTCCGCGACGATCGTCACGGACGGTTAGCGGCGTGGAAATCGCTCTCTAGTTCCTCTTGCGTGTATTCCCGGTAAACTCCGGCGCGTTTCAGAAAAGGATCTAGCTCAAATCGCGAACGGAACCCCAACAACTCGCGAACCTGCCGGCCTGTGAATGTGCCGGAGCGGTAGCCTTCGAGTGCGAATGATTCCAGAAGGCGCCGTGCGATGTCCGTCTGGCTTGATTGAAGTTGCTCGGCTAGCGAATCCGGTAATTCCACCGTGATCTGCATCTCTCGGCTCCTTCTCTCATGATACGCCAAGCATACGATACTTCCGCAGCAATTCATACATCACGATTCCTCCCGCCGTGGCGACGTTTAGAGAATGCTTCACGCCCAGCATCGGGATGCGGATGTGCGTATCGGCGAGGCCGGCGAGCTCCGGGCGCAGGCCGTCTACCTCGTGGCCGAATAGCACGCAAACCGGGAAACGAGGAGTCCAATCGAAAATGTCGATACTTTGCGCGGTCGTCTCTATCGCGGCGATTTCGTGGCCTCGCGCGCGAAAATCAGTGACCAGCGCGACCGCGTCCCAGGTGTGATCCCAGGCGACGGTTTCTTCCGCTCCCAAAGCCGTTTTGGTGATGGCGTTCGCGGGTGGATGGCCGGTAATGCCGCACAGGTGCAGCATCTCGATGCCTGCGCCGTCCGCCGCGCGGAAGAATGCGCCGACATTATAGGCGCTGCGAACGTTATCGAGCAGCACGCTCACCGGTAGCTTCACGATGTTCTGGTAGGCGGCAGCCTGCGAAGTGGCGCGATAAGGGAGACGGTCCAAATCAATATCGTAGATCTAAATCAATATAGTAGAGGAGATGGTTTCGCTGAATGGTAACGATCTGACGATCGAACAAGTGTGCGCGGTCGCGCGCCGTAATGAGAAGGTAACGATTTCGGAGGCGGCGCTCGGCGTGATGCGGCGTTCTCGCGCCGTGGTGGAGAAGCTCGCCGCGGGCGAAGATGCCGTGTACGCCGTGAATACCGGCGTCGGGTTGCTGGCGGACGTGCGTGTTCCGCCGGCCGATCTTGCCGCGTTGCAAAGGAATGTGGTGCGTTCGCATGCGGCGGGCGTGGGCGTGCCGTTGCGTCGCGAAGAGGTGCGCGCCATGATGCTGATCCGCGCCAACGTCCTGGCCAAGGGATTCTCGGGGATTCGCACGATTGTCGCGGAACGCCTGTGCGACCTGCTCAACGCGGGCGTGACGCCAGTGGTCCCTTCGCGCGGCAGCGTCGGCGCCAGCGGCGATCTGGCTCCGCTCGCGCACATGGCGCTGGTGCTGATGGGGGAAGGCGAGGCAGAATATCAAAGCTCGCGAATGAAGGGCGGGGAAGCATTGCGGCTCGCTGGAATCGATGCAATCGAGCTCGATTCGAAGGAAGGAATTTCGCTGCTGAACGGCACCCAGGCGATGCTGGGAGTGGGTTGCCTCGAATTGGAACAGGCGGAGATGCTCGCCGAGGCGGCCGATGTGGCGACAGCCATGACGCTCGATGGATTAAAGGGCACGCCGCGCGCCTTCGACGCCCGCATTCATGAGATTCGCCCGCATCCAGGGCAGCGCGCCTGTGCGGCGCATTTGGAAAAGCTGCTCGAAGGCAGTGAAATTCGCGAGTCGCACATCGCGTGCCGCAGAGTGCAGGATGCTTATTCGTTGCGCTGCGCGCCGCAGGTGCATGGAGCGGTGCGCGATACTCTGGCCGAGGCGCGGCGCGTGTTCGAGATCGAGTTGAACTCCGTCACCGATAATCCTCTGGTGATCGGCGACGAAATTATTTCAGGCGGAAATTTCCACGGACAGCCGCTGGCGTTCGCACTGGATTATCTGGCCATCGCGATGACGGCGCTGGCGGGAATCTCGGAGCGCCGCATCGACCGCCTGGTAAATCCGGCGTTGAACGAAGAACTGCCTCCATTTCTCGCGGCGCACGCCGGCCTCGAATCGGGATTCATGATGGTGCAAGTCACCGCGGCATCCTTGGTGGCGGAAAATCGAGTGCTCTCGACCCCCGCGTCCCCGGGCACGATCACCACCAGCGGTAATAAAGAAGACTTCGTCAGCATGGGCATGACCGCGGCCTTGAAGCTGCGCGACATCGTGGCCAACACGCGTCTGGTGCTCGCGATGGAAGCTCTCGCCGCGGCGCGGGCGCTGGATTATCTGGCGCCTTTGAAATCGAGCCCGGCGATTGAGAAGGTGCGCGCGAAGCTCCGCGAAGTGGTTCCCGCATGGGAAGGCGATCAGGTTTTTTCGGAGCGAATCCGTTTAGTCGACGAGTGGATTGCCGTCGGCGGATTGTCTTAAAATTTCCAATCACAGCCCTCCCGTCTTCTCCATCTCCTTTCGATCCGAAATTTAGAACTATCCTGCCACTTTCCAGGGCGGGACCGTGGCGTAATCTCTAAGCGCATGAAAATGAGTGTGGCAGAAGTCCTCTTGGGTTCGTTTCGCATTTTCGAGTATGCCTTGTGGGGCCGCCATTTTTGGCGGCGGCCGCCCTTTTCAGGCGGCTCTTTCGAGCGTCCATCTATATGATCCTAAAGCCCAAAACTACCCTCTTGGGTTCGTTCTGTATTTTCGAGTGTGCTCCCACCGAGCCTCACTCAACGCCCGCGCAGCGCCG
This sequence comes from Bryobacteraceae bacterium, assembly GCA_049521155.1. Lineage (GTDB taxonomy): Bacteria > Acidobacteriota > Terriglobia > Bryobacterales > Bryobacteraceae > Palsa-187. The sequence continues at coordinate 10,170 of JBEKPC010000013.1, read as the reverse complement.
CGCGATAAGCGCCCTTCAGCAGATCGCGAAGCGCGTCCTCTCTCACCTTGGAAAGACGCACCAGTACATATTCGTACTTCAAATAATGATCGGTAATGTAATACGTCCCGGGATCCTCCGCCATCAGCGCTTCCCGCTGCTCGAACGGCATCCCGATGACCAACGAATCCCCGTCCTCCTTAAGACGCACGAAGAATTTCTTCTTCACTTTAAGCGCCGCTGTGCCGTAGGACTTTCCGTCCTCCACGTGCGGGAATTTGAGAGCGATCTTGCGGACGTCCTCAAAAGTCATGTGCGATAAAAGGGCAATAATTAACTTGACTCATCAGGCAACCTGCTTTAAAATGGGTCTATGGCAACCGAACCCAAGACACTTCAAGACGCAATCCTCTACTTCGCCGATACGGACAACTGCATTTCGTACCTTGTGGCGCGGCGCTGGAAGAACGGTGTGGTTTGCCCTACCTGCGGGTCCGAAAATGTTGCCTACGTTGCTTCGCGTCGCTTGTGGCAGTGCAAGACGCGGCATCCGAAGGCGCAATTCAGCATCAAGGTCGGAACCATTTTCGAGGATTCTCCGATTGGGCTGGATAAGTGGCTGCTCGGAATGTGGATGCTCGCAAATTGCAAGAATGGCATCAGCAGCTACGAGCTTCACCGCGCCACTGGCATCAGCCAAAAGTCGGCATGGTTCGTTCTGCATCGGCTTCGCATGGCGTTGCGCGGTGACGACACCGGAAAGCTCGGTGATGAAGTGGAAGCGGACGAAACTTTCGTTGGCGGCAAGATTCAGAACATGCATAAACGCGGCAAACGCAAGCTGCAAGCGACTAATGACGGCAACTGGGGCAAGACGGTAGTGCTCGGACTGCTCGAACGCGAGGGACGCGTAAAGGCCGCTGTAGCGCCTACACGGAGCCATTACGATGTGCACGCCAATGTCATGGCGAATGTTGAGGAGGGATCGACGCTCATTACCGATGAATACAACGCCTATCAGAGCCTTCCTCCTGGCACGTTCACTCACGAAATCATCAACAAGTTGGAAGGCTACGTTAAGGGCCGCGTGCACGTGAACGGAATGGAAAATTTCTGGAGCTTGCTCAAGCGCGGACTGAAGGGAACCTATGTTTCCGTCGATCCCGCGCACCTGCAAGCATACGTCGATGAGCAGGTTTTTCGGTTCAACAATCGGAAGGATATTGACGGTGCGCCGCTGACTGACAGTGACCGCTTTGACACCGCTGTGCGTCAGATCGTGGGAAAACGTCTGACGTGGGCCGAAGTCACCGGCAAGGTGGACACTACGCGATTGAACTAGCCCTAATCGCGCAAAGCGCGGTCCGAAGAGGAAGGCTTGACCGCCTTCTTTTTCGGCTTTGGGCCGGGACGATTTGGATTGAGGGCGGCTTTCCTGCGGTGCTCTTCTACGCGCTGCTGGATCACGTTGTGCGGCACGGCAAGGACGCGATCCACCAAGTTCGTGAACGCTTGGTATTCTGCGGAGTGCTTCATTTTTCCTCATTCTACACCATCGAATCCTGGAGATATATCCTCTCTATGCTTACGCTCAGCTTCCGCACGAGCCAGCGCTGGACCGGCCTGATTGAGGATCTCAAGAATTGCACCAGCAGGGGTAACGGCTGCGATACCCATGTTCACTCCGCGCGGCCTGTCTTGAACTCCGCTATAGCTATTGATGTCACGCTCGTTTAGATCCCAATGCGAACGCGCCATCCCGAGTAGGTGAAACTTATTACCGATTCCGATAATCAGCCCTTTTTCAGTATCGGCACCACGAGTCTCCAATGAGACGGTTTCACGAGTGAAAACCGGCGATCCGCTAATTCCTCCGATGGATCGCGCTTCAACTAGGTATACGTGGGCAAATCCCGCATCCATCTGAATTTGCGTCTCCGGGAGCATGGCAATATTTCCATGGCGAAGGATAGGATGGTTCTGCTTGGTTCCTGGAGCGAATTGAAATAGTCCTGGAAAGAAGACATCATCACCGATCCCAATCATTCGCTCCTTCATTTTTTCCGACGATAGAAACAGTTCCGTGCCCACATACATCGTGTCGAACGCTGGTCTGTTGATATATGGCATCACGGCAGCATCAACGCTAGGGTCATCGTGGAAATACCACTCTGGAGGCGTAATTACCGTTCGCGTGCCATTCTTATGATTCACAATTATCTTTGTGCGCTCTGGGTCTAACCCGCGAACGACATGAGCAGCCGTAGCGAAATAATGGAATCGCAGATCAGGGATCGTTAGGCACGGAACGCCGATAAAGAATCCACTGCCCTCCAATTCGTAATCTTCACCACTTGAGTCTGAAGTCAAAAATTCCGCTACATAGCCGACACATTTCAAAACGTGATCCGGGACGCGCATGTCATCTCCCGGCGGTCGCTCAATTCGGATTCTCCCAACGCGCAAAGGGCTTGCGATCACGACCGCACCCATTGATGATTACAGGTACCGACTGATGAGTCAACGTAATTATTGCCGATAAAAGTCGCGCAGCGCGGGATAGAGCGATTTATAGATTGCGTGCTTCTTGGCGTATCGCTCGGCATCTTTCGGCTCGACCGATTCCACTTCGCGGATCACCTGTTTGCAGGTTTCCCGCACATCGCCCGGCATCGCCAGCAGCGCCGCTCCGTAGGCCGAGCCTTCCTGCGTTTCGAGCGACACCACCCGCTTGTCGAAAATGTCGGCCAGCATCTGGCGCCAGAACGCGCTCTTCGCTCCTCCGCCGGAGACGCGCACCGATTCGATCTCGACGCCTAGCCCGGCCACCAGGTCGAGGCAATCCTTCAAACTGAAGCTGACGCCTTCGATCAGCGCGCGAATCAAATCGGCACGTGTGTGTTTTGCCGTGACGCCGATCCATCCTCCGCGCGCATACGGGTCCAGGTGCGGCGTGCGCTCGCCCATCAGATAAGGAAGCCAGAACAGGCCTTCAGCATCGGCGCCCGCGGCCTCCCAAGTCAATTCGTCGTAGCTGGAGCCGGGCGCGAACTGGTTGCGGAACCACTGCAAACTGAGACCCGCGCCCTGCGTAACGCCCATGGTGTGCCACGCGCCCGCGACCGCATGGCAGAAGGTGTGGACGCGGCCTTGCGGGTCGTAGGCGGGCTCCTTTAAATGTCCGAACACGACGCCCGAGGTGCCGATAGTGCAGGAAACGATTCCCGGTTCGACAATCCCGTTGCCCACCGCGCTGGCCGCCTGATCGCCGCCGCCGCCGACCACTGGAGTTCCTTTCGCGAGTCCCGTGGCCGCCGCCGCGCGCGCATGAATCTTGCCCGTGATGGCGCTCGATTCGAACACGGAGGGCAGCACCTCGCGCGCGATGCCGACTTTATCGGCCAGCTCGAATGCCCAGCGCCGATGGACGACGTCGAAAAGCCCGGTGCCGGAGGCGTCCGAAACGTCGCTGGCATATTCGCCCGTCAGCTCAAAGCGAATGTAATCTTTCGGCAGCAGGACTTTTTTTACCTTCGCGAAATTCTCCGGCTCGTGGTCGCGCACCCACAGCAGCTTCGGCAGAGTGAAGCCCGTCAGCATCGGATTCGCGGTCGATCTGACGACGAACTCGGAGCCTGCTTTTTGGTTGATCCAGTCCACTTGCGGCTGGCTGCGTTGATCGCACCAGATCAGCGCGGGCCGGATGACGCGGTCGTGCGCATCGAGCAGCGTGAGCCCGTGCATCTGCCCCGAAAGTCCCACCGCGCGCACGTCGGCGCCGGATATTCCACTCTCGCGCAGCACGCCTTGCATCGCCGCCCGCGACGCCTCCCACCAATTTTCAGGACGCTGCTCGGCCCACAGCGGATGCTCCATCCGCATGTCCTCGTGCGGAGCGGTGAACGCATGACGCACCCGTCCTTTTTCGTCGACCAGCAGCGCCCGGCTGCCTCCCGTGCCAATATCCAGCCCAAGAAAATAGCTCATGAATGTATGAACGGCAGATAGGCCGCCCCGTAAAGGCCGGCTTCGTTGCCGAGCGTCGCTTTCTCAATTCGCGTCGGCGAATGACGATAGGTGAACGATCGCCGCGCGACTTCTTCGAGCATCGCCGGGGCGAAAAAATCCCAGGCCGGGAGCGGTCCGCCGCTCAACAGGTACAGCGGAAAATTGAAAATGTTGATCAGGTTGGCTAGCGCGATGCCGAGCGCCTCGCCCATCGCCTGGAAGATTGCCTTGGCGCGATCGTTGCCTTCCATCGCGAGCTTGTACACATCTTCGGACGTCAGATCGTGACCCAGACCTATCAGGCGCGCCATCGCCGCGATGGCCGTGGCCGAGGCGTGCTTCTCCACGCAGCCGCGATTGCCGCAGCCACATGGATTGCCGTTGGGAACCACCGTCAAATGGCCCAATTCTCCCGCCATTCCCAATTGTCCGTGCAGCACCCGCCCGCCCACGATAATGCCGCCGCCGATCCCGGTGCCGAGCGTCAACAGCACCAGGTCGTCCACTGCGCGGCCCGCGCCCATCCATTTCTCGCCCAGCGCCGCGGCGTTCGCGTCGTTTTCTAAAATTACTTTGGCGCCCAGGCGCTTTTCGATCGCGTCCCGGACCGGATAATTTTCGAACTCCGGCATATTGTTGGACCCGAGGATGATGCCCTTATCCATCACGATAAATCCGGGCAGTCCGATGCCGACGCCGCGCAGATTGTGCTCGCCGAGCCGCGCCCGCAGCGTCTGGATGGACTGCACCATGTCGTCGATCACCACATCGCGCCCCGCTTGCAGTTCGGTATTGCCTGCAATCTTGTCGATCAGTTTGCCTTGCTGGTCGATCGCGGCGGCGCGCAAGTTAGTGCCGCCCAGATCGACCCCTATGGAATATTCACTCATGCGGTGGCATCATAACAAACGCGCCCGGTGGGCCGCTCCCAGGCGCGGGCGGAAAAACGGCCCTTGGCGCGCCGCCACCCAAAATCTGCTACACTGCGCCTAATCTGAAGGAACTGTAATGCCGCGTCGCGAAACGACAACCCCTGTTGCTTCGTCAAATCAGTAACGGACTAAGTATTTCCGCTCGCTGACCGATCTTAATAGAAGGTGAGGGTGTTATGGAAATCCTAGGCGGCAAGAGATTCGTCGAAGTGCCCGGCTCAAAAACGCATGAGCTGCCGCCACTTCTGGTCCGTATGGCGCCGTCTGTCCGGCGGCTTGATCGGGTCATGGAGATGGCGCACGACCTGATTGAGCAGGAGGAGATGCTGCCGTTCGGGCATGAGTCCGCGCAGATGGACCTTGCGCTGAACCTGATCGACCAGTACCTGGGATTCGTGCAGCATTGGCAGTGGGGCGATAGCATACTCGAATGGATAAGACAGTGCGAGACCACATTCGGCGCGCGGGTCGACTTGCGCAATCTGCTGAAAGCCGACCTCTGGCCACACGCTGGGCGGTCGAGCTTCGTGACGCTGCTCGAAGATAAATCGGTCGATACGCATGGCGTCGGGATCGAAAAAGCGGTCGGCATGCGGCTGACATTCCGCCAGCCTCCGCCGCTGAAGTGCTTCTCAGACCAGTTCCTGCTGTACTTGAACGCGCAGGTCGGAAACACAGCGTATCAAACCTGGGCCGGATTGACCCCGAGCCCGGTGAGCGCGCTCCCTCCGGAGCGGTTTACGTTCGACGTCGTCAATATGAGCATCCAGTAAGCGCAGCTACGCTGTAGGTAGTCAGGGTTACGGCTTTATTTCCTGTAACGATTCGCTTCGCGTGAGTCACTTATATTCGGGAGAAAAGCATGGCTACCCCGAAACCGTCGAGGATATCCTTATTCCATTCGCGTCCGCCAATCAGCGGGCTCCGCGCCGACCTTCACTTCGCCGACCTTCCCGGACCCGCTTCCTCCAGCTACACGTGCAATCTCCAAAAAAAGGACACCAATGATTTCTCTAACCTCTAAGCAATCGGCGCAGATTAGTTTCATCGCGACCCCGCGCGAGACCGTCACCATCACGCCGCCCTTGACCATGATCATAGAATCGGGAGTCGCCGTCTTCAGCTTCGCCGGAACGCACGCGAACGATTGGACGCGAGATACGCTTGCCTTCCCTGTGGGCGAGCCCTGTACGGAGGCCCTGTTTCTGAGCGGCATTGCGGCCGCCAGTCCAGCCTCATTTTGGATGCCCCTTGAGAAGGGGGTGTCGACGTCCACATCGGAAGTTAACGTAGAGGTTTCCGGAGCCGATTCGGCAGGTAATCCAGTTACGTTGGGAGGATCGGTGCAGATCCAGCAGGTGTTCCCTCCGCCGATCGGTTGTGCCGTGGACTCCGCGACAGTCGCTTATTCGGCCGCCGACGGACAGCCCGTGCTGACGCTTGCCTTAGCGGTATTCGGAGAAACAAGCTTCCTGATTCGCGTATCGTACACGGCTCATATCGCGATGGCCGAACACAGATCGATCGTGGTCCAGGGAGGAGCGACGACCGTTAAACAGGCATAAGCCGCGCCACGACCAATATGGGCGGCATCCACCCTGCCGCCTATTTTCAATGGTTGGTGCAAGTTGGTGTATTCCGGTGACGTATGGCAGCCCTCGTCAGCTCAGACGTGATCAGACGCAGTATCTCCATGTCTTCGGAGATGGCGGAAAAAATCGATGCCATCGCCGAAGGTCGCCACGTCAGTGCCAATCGGGCCATTGTCGATCTTCTGGGGGACGGTATTGAAGCACATGAACAGCGCCGAAAGACTTTTCTAGCGCTGGCGGATCGGTTTCAAAAGTCGAAAGATCCCGCGGAAACAAAACGTCTGCGCGAAGAACTTGCGCGGATGACCTTCGGCGGCTGATGCCAAAAATAAATTGGTTCGGACTGCCACCTAAACTTCTCGCCCAATACCCAAAAACATTCCTGTTACGCGGCCAACCTGCGCATGGGAAAGAAGTCGAATAAATCCGAGTGGTTCAGTTCGTGTGATCCAGCACGATCTTCCAGCCGATCGCCGTTTTCCGTAGCACCAGACTATAGACGCCGCTGACATTCCCGCCGCCGTCCTTGTCTCGCTCCAGTTGCCAGCGGCCGATCACGTACGCGTAGTCCTTGCTCATCTCATGGACCTCCAGGTCATAGAACGCCAGCTTGCCCATGGACGCGCGCGTTGGGTAGTGCTCCTGGTAGCGCTTCTTCAGATCTTCGATGCCTCGCGTCATTTTCTCGCCCACGAAAACTGTGTCGGACGAGTAGCTGTCCAGAAACCCGTCGGTATCCCCGTGATTCCACGCCGCGACCTGCTTATCGAGCACCGCCCGTACCTGCTGCTCCACCGTCGCGGCTTGGGCGAAAACCGTAACCAAAAGAAATAGCACCGGTAATTTCGTTATCATGGCATTGATGGTCCAGCGGGACCCAACTTTCAGCCCGCCAGTTTCGCTCTCCAGGTTATCCGAAATCGAATCGGCATTGGGCGAATCGATCAGAGGTAAAGCGGAAGTGCTGCGCCTGTCGCTCGCCTGCCTGCTTGCGCGCGGGCATTTATTAATCGAAGACGTGCCAGGCGTAGGGAAAACGACGCTGGCGCAAGCCTTGGCACGCAGCGTCCGGTCGAGTTTCCACCGCTTGCAGTTCACTTCCGACATGCTGCCCAGCGACGTGCTCGGCGTCACGATCTACAACGCGCACACCGAGGAATTCGAGTTCAAACAGGGGCCGATCTTCACCAATTTCCTGCTGGCCGACGAGATTAATCGCGCCACTCCGAAGACGCAATCGGCGCTGCTGGAAGCCATGAATGAGCAGCAGGTGACGATCGACGGTCGGTCCTATGAGCTGCGGCAGCCCTTCATGGTAATCGCGACCCAGAACCCCGTGGAGCATCACGGAACCTATCCGTTGCCCGAATCGCAGCTCGATCGATTCTTGATGCGTATTCGCATCGGATACCCCGATATCGCCGCCGAACGCGAAATCGTGCGCCAGGGTCGAACGTCTAACGATGCCGGCCGCGCCGTCATTTCCGGTGAGGAATTGACGCACCTACAAGACGCCGTGCAGCAGATTCAAGTGGATGAAGCGCTGGTCGATTATATGCTCGCCATCGTCGAGAAGACGCGTGCTCACGATTCGCTGGCGATGGGCGTCAGTCCGCGCGGCGCGCAGGCTTTATTTCGGGCAACGCAGGCGCTGGCTGCGGTGGAAGGCCGTGAATACGCGATTCCGGACGACGTGAAAAGAATGGTGGTGCCGGTGTTTGCGCATCGCGTGGCGATCAGCGCGCGCGCGTCCATGGCGCAACGCTCGGCCGAAGTGGCGGAGAAGATCCTCGCTGAGATTTTGACGCTGGTGGACGTTCCCCTCTAACAAAAATGCAAACTGCAATCGTGGGCCTGCCGATGGTGGGCAAGACAAGTCTGTTTACGATCCTGACCGGCGTGCACGAAGCGGCACGAGTCGGGTCGCTCGAAGCGCGCGTGGGCGTGACCAAAGTCCCCGACGCCAGACTCGACGCGCTGGCGAAGATTTTCGATCCGCCGAAAATCACCTTCGCGACGGTCGAATATCTGGATTTCCCGGCCATTTCGAAAGAGGCTCTGCGCGATCCGAAGTATATGGCGAGCCTCCGCGTGGTCGATGCGTTGGCGCAAGTGCTGCGCGTGTTCGAGAGCGATACGGTGCCGCATGAAGCGGGTTCCGTAGATCCCATTCGCGACTTTGAAGACGTCGAGATGGAGCTCATCATCAGCGATACCGTGGTGGTTGAGAAACGTATCGAGCGCGTACAAAAAGACTTGAAAAAGGGCAAGAATGTCGAGTTCGAGAAAGAGCTCGACTTACTGCAACGGTTGAAAATCGAGCTGGAAGCAAATCGTCCACTGCGCGGTCTCGATTTCAGCGATGAGGATGAGAAGCGCATTCGAGGCTTTCAGTTCCTGTCGCAAAAGCCGATGCTGTGCGTGCTCAATCTAGGCGAAGAAGACGCCTCCCGCATGGCGGAAGTCGAGGAGAAGTATCGCACCGGACCATTCGCCGGACGCAAAGGAACCGCGGTCACGGCGATTTGCGGCCAGATCGAAGCGGAGCTCGCTGAGCTTCCCAAAGCTGATGCGGCGGAGTATCTGAAGAGCTACGGGCTCAAGGAATCCGCCCTCGAACGCCTGATCGCGGCGACATATTCGCTGTTAGGTCTAATGTCGTTCCTGACGGCGGGCGAGACGGAAGTGCGCGCCTGGACCATTCCGAAAAACAGCACGGCGCAGAAGGCCGCCGGCGCGATCCACAGCGACTTCGAGAAAAAGTTCATCCGTGCGGAAACGGTGAATTGGAAGAATCTGGTGGATCTCAACGGGTATCCGGGAGTTCGCGAAAAAGGACTGTTGAGGCTCGAAGGGAAAGAGTACATCGTCAAAGACGGCGATGTACTCGTGATCCGGCACAGCTAGGAAACCGCTCTAGGTCTAATCGCGCAAGACGCGATTCCGATGCCTAAGCATCCCCACGCGAACCAGTCGCCGTACCGCGTGTAAGGAGTCTCTTGCTTCGCTGTGCCGTAGTGCATCGTCGCCGCCATCTGCGTGAATGGACGCAGCCGCTCCGTTACGCGTCCTGCCGGGTCGACCGTCGCCGTGATGCCGTCGTTGGTGGCTCGCACGATCCATCTTGCGTTTTCGGCAGCTCGCATTCGAACCAGTTCCAGGTGCTGCTCATGCGCGGCGCTTCCACCGAAGTAGCCGTCGTTCGATAGATTCACAAAAACTTCCGCTCCGTCGCGGGCGAATTGACGGACCAGATCGGGGAACGCGGATTCATAGCAGATGAACGCGCCGACCCGATTGGGGAAGACAACAATGCGGTTGCCTGCGGCGAAATCGCCCGCCTCCTTCGTGACCCGGTTCACCCAGGAGAATACGTCGGGCACAAATTCGCCGAACGGGACGAGCTTGATTTTGTCGTATTGATCGAGCACGCGGCCGTCCGGATCGACCATCAGCGCGGAGTTGAGCGGCGCGCCTTTTTTCGTGCGGCCGATCGCGGCGAAAAGAAAATTTGCTTGCGACGATTGCGCGATCTGACCGGCATAGCGAACGAATGCCGGATCGCTGGGATACAAAGGCACCGGCATCTCGGGCCAGATAATCATATCGACGTTGTGCGTGCGCGACAGAAGTGCAAGCTGTTGTTCGGTCCGGTCGAG